>CANRKE010000051.1 GCA_947631135.1 uncultured Bacilli bacterium
CTAAAAAAAGGTATAGATATAAATATAATATCTGAATGTACTAAATTAGATAAAAAGAAAATCGAAAAATTATCAAAGGATTTATAATAATTTAAATAGAAATATCATAATATAAAAAGTTATGGTATTTTTTGCGTATTTGACAAGAAATAAGAAAAAAATCAAAAAAATTAAATACTTTTGGCAATTTTTTAGAATAATATATTAGAAAGTGGTTTTTGATATTTTTATTAAAAACCAATGACTTTACATTAGAAATTTGATACAATTATACTTGAGAGGTGATTGATATGTGGCTATGCATAATTGTAGCAATTGTTGTTATTATTTTAATTGTATTATTTGTTACATATAACAGTTTTGTAAAATTAAATAATAAAGTCAAAGAAGCATTTTCTACAATGGATGTTTATTTGAAAAAAAGATGGGATTTAATTCCAAACATTGTTGAAACGGTGGAAGGATATGCAAAACACGAAAAAGAAACTTTAAAAGAGATTTTAGACTTGCGAAATAGCGCTTATGACAAAATGTCAGATGATGAAAAGATTAAAACAAATGAAACATTATCGAAAGACATTACTAAAATTATGGTTTTATCAGAGGCTTATCCTGACTTAAAAGCAAACGAAAATTTTAAGGATTTAAGTAATCAACTTACAAAAGTTGAAGATGACATTGCGAATTCAAGAAAATATTACAATGGAACAGTAAGAATTTATAATAATAAAGTAGAAATGTTCCCAAGCAACATAATAGCAAAAATATTTGGTTATAAATCAAAAAATATGTTTAAAGCAAGCGAAGCAGAAAGAGAAAATGTAAAAGTTAAATTATAATGGAGGTAAACAATGAAAAGAATTGTTAAAGGGGTATTCCTGTTTATATTAGTTATACTATCTCTTACAATAGTATACCCAACAAATGCAAATGCTTTATCACAACAGACACCTTATATAAATATTAATGATGATACCAAAAATTTAACACTTGATAATTTATTATTTTCTAATATTGCATTTAAAGATTATTCTTCTAGTTCAGTGCAAGCTTTTGGTATAAGTGGAGTAGTAATTAATAATTTAGATAGAGATTTAAATTACACTTTTTTGGTTCGTTATTTTGATTTTAATTATAAATTTATTGCGCAACAACAAGTTTCATCAACTATTAATATTGGTTCTAATGTTTTTAATATACTATCTAATTTAGATATTTTAAAAAGGAATTATGCAAATATAAATGATATAGTTTATTATAAACTTTATGTTTTTGAAAATTCTGAAGATCAGTCTCAAAACATAATCAAACCTAGTCAAAATAATCAATATAACTCTTATGATTATGTAATAGATAAATATGATGTTAATATAGATGTTAATGAGAATAACACATTAGATATTACAGAAACAATTACTGCATTTTTTAATGTTGCAAAGCATGGAATATATAGAACTATTCCATTAAAAAATACAATTACAAGATTGGATGGTACAACATCAAAAAACAGGACACAAATAACAAATTTAAGTGTTGATAATGAATATACTACATCCAAAGAGGATGGAAACTATAAAATACAAATAGGTTCTGAAAACCGTACATTAACAGGTGAACAAACTTATGTAATAAAATATACATATAATTTAGGAAAAGATCCAATGAAAGATTATGATGAATTATACTATAACATAATTGGTAGCGATTGGGATACTGTAATAGGAAATGTTACTTTTACTATTTCTATGCCAAAAGAATTTGATTCAAGTAAATTAGGATTTTCATCAGGAAAAACAGGATCTACTAATAATGGCAAAATCAAATATAATGTTAGTGGAAATAAGATTACAGGAAGTTATGATGGTATACTAGGTGTTGCTGATGCATTAACAGTTAGATGTGAACTTGATGAAGGCTATTTTGTTGGTGCAGGTCTTACTACTAGTTTTACAACATACTTAATGTTTATTATACCAATTTTATTTTTAATAATTTTCATATTAATTTGGCATAAATATGGTCGTGATGATAAAGTTATTGAAACTGTTGAATTTTATCCTCCTGAAGGATTAAATAGTTTAGAAGTTGGATTTTTATATAAAGGAAAAGCTGACGAGAAGGATGTAATTTCGCTTCTTATATATTTAGCTAATAAAGGATATATAAAAATTACAGAAACAGAAGAAAAAAATTCACTTTCAAAATCAAAAAGTTTTAAAATAACAAAATTAAAAGAATATGATGGAACAAATAAAAATGAACAATTGTTTATGGATGGATTATTTAAAAATCAAAATGAAACAGTTAAAAGTACAGCTTTAAAGAATCATTTTTATATTACTTTAGATCGAATATTAGATAATACAAATAATGAAAAAAATAAAAATATAATCTTTGAAAAAAGTACATTAACTAGAACAATTGTATTAATTTTATTGATAATTATTTCCGTAATAGTTACTATTTCTATTCCTACAATAGATTATGGTGGTAAAGGAAGTTTAGTGTTGATGTTGATCTTATGTGCATTTTATATACCATTTTATGCTGTAGGATTATTTAGTAAAACTCCTTTACCGTTTAGAATATTTTGGTTAGGATTTACAATTTTTCATTCAGCCTTATTTTTTAGTACATTACCAATTATAGATGCTATAAAAACTGAGCAAATATACTTATTTGGATTTATAGTAGGATTAAGTTGTGTAATAGGAATGATAATTTATTTTAAATTAATGCCTAAAAGAAATAAATATGGAACTGAAATATTAGGAAAATTGAAAGGATTTAAAAATTTTCTAGAAACAGCCGAAAAAGAAAAACTAGAAGCATTAGTTAATGAAGAACCAACATATTTTTATGATATATTACCTTACACTTATGTACTAGGAGTATCTGATAAATGGATTAAAAATTTTGAAATAATATCATTACAAGCCCCATCTTGGTATGATAGCTCTAATACTTTCAATATGATAACTTTTAGCTCATTTATGGATTCAACAATGACATCTGCACAAAACGTTATGTCTTCTAAGCCATCTAGTTCAGGTGGTGGATCAAGTGGTGGAAGCTTTTCTAGCGGCTCATCAGGTGGAGGCTCTTCCGGAGGAGGTTCTGGAGGAGGTGGAGGTGGCTCTTGGTAGCTACCTTTTTCTTTAATGAAATGAGAGGTGATAAATTTGAATACTATTAAATGTCCAAACTGTGGCAATATAAATTCAAATAAAAATATTAAATGTGAAAATTGCGGTACACAATTAATAACTGAAGAACAATTCCGAGATAAAGATTTAGAATCAAATACTCAATTTAATCTTGTTGATAATGATAAAATAGATGCATTTATAGATATATTTATTGGCATAACAACTACTATTGGAGGAATAATTTTTAGTGGACTTTCATCTATGATTATATTTAAAGGAGTAGATAATTTTACTAAAATTATTGGTATACCGTTTTTAATTTGTGGTCTTTCTGTCTTAATTTTTGGTATATCATTGATAGTTAAAAGAATAAATAAAAATAGAAACACAAACATTATGTTAATGGTATAGTAAATAGAGAAAAAATAAAAAAGAGCGAGAAAAATTTTGATAAAGTTGAATATTTTATTAATCACTTATTTATTTATGGATTTTTGCTATTTTGGTTTGGCTTTTTAATTGTATATGACATAGGAGCTATTGAATCATGGTCTGACGGTGGATGTTCAACATTCTTCTTTTCTTTTATTTTTTGGGCTGTAGGAATTTATATATTAATAACAAATATCAAAAATTAATTAAGTATATTAAAAAGATAATTTAAGTTATAACAACTTAACATTACCTTTTTCTGTTAAATAAATTTACAAAAATTTTTAAAACTTTAAAATAATAAGAGTGCACCAATACCAACTATTATTCCAATAAAATAAAATTTTCTAAAATAGATATCTTCGGGTTTTAAATATTTACTTGGATCTTTTGGTGAAACATAAAAAATTATCTCATCACCTATGTTAAGCTTTGGATTTCCACTAGAAAAATTATCTTCTATATCATATGTCTTATCTAAATATTCAAAATGATATTTACAATGATTTCCTTTTGAAACTGTATCTCCTGAATAAAAATAATCTTTTTTTGAATTAACTACTTTTCCAACTACTTTAATATATTTTTTAATTTTTATAGTTATTATTAGCCATTTAATTATACAAAATAAAGTGATACCACCCCATATGATTAAATTGATTATTTTTTCAATATCCATTTTACACCTTAACTCCTTTCTTATATAAATTAAAAATATCCAAATAAATTTGGATACATATTATATGATAAAGATGCAAAATCAGAATTAACTGATTTAATGCAAATAATCAATATAGATATTCCATATTTTATCAAAATTCTTAGAACTCATAGGGATGAAGCTATGAAACTATGTGTCGGAGATAACGATATGGAAAACATCTATAATAGATTAGAAGAATCTAGAATTTTTGTTGAAGAATATTACAAAGATAAATTATAATCAGCTAATAACAAATGTATTGATTTTGGTAAAATTGTAATAGCAAAAAATGCTCAAAAATAAAATACCCATAAACAAAATTGCCAAATTCACAAAACTTGATAAATAAAAAATCAAAGAGTTGGAAAAAGAAAATATTAAAAATTAAACAATATTGTGCTAATTAAATTATTAGCTAATCACTTTTACCAATCAAAAAATATGATAAGTAATATTCAAAATGGAAAGAAGAAGTAAAAACTCTTTCCTCCTATAATTCTAGATACCTTTCTTTTGAAAGGCAATATCATTGTAATTCAAAATCTTAAAAAAAGCAATACTAAAATTGAATTTTATAAAAAATTTTAAACAAAATCAAATTACAAAAATAAAGTAAAAAGAACCAACACTCAAAAATTACATAAATTACATTAGGAGGTTGGTTTTTATGTATACTATTAAAGAAATAAGTAAAGTATGTAATGGTAAAATATTATACAACAACCTTAAAAATATAAATTATATTTCAACAAATAGTAATGATATTAATAATAATACACTTTTTATACCATTAAAAGGTAAGAAGTATGATGCACATGATTTTATAGATATAGCAATTAAAAATAATATTACTGCATGTTTAGTATCAAAAAAGAACAAGAATAATAAAAAGATTGTACAAGAATTAATAAAAAATAATATAAGTGTTATAGAAGTTTATGATACATTTAAATCATTAATTAATTTAGCTAAATATAATAGAATTAAAAATATTGATACATTAGTAATAGCCATTACTGGTAGTAATGGAAAGACAAGTACTAAAGATTTAATCGCACATATATTAAGTAATAAATATAATGTATTAAAGACTGAAGGTAATTTAAATAATATAATAGGTGTTTCTAAAACATTATTAAACTTAGATAAACATGATATATTAGTTATTGAATTTGGTATGAATCATAAAGGAGAAATAAGTAAATTATCTAAATTAGCAAAACCTGACATATCTATAATTACAAATATAGGAAGTGCTCATATAGGCATATTAGGAAATATAGAAAATATACTTAAAGCTAAATTAGAAATATTAGATGGAATGGATAGAAAATTATTATATGTTGATGCTAATAATTTTTACTTAAATAAACTAGATGAAGATAAATTAAAATCTAATATAGTTAAATATAAATATGATTATATATATTATGATAAGAAATATAACTATATAAATATAGATAATAAAATAATAAAAGCTAAAAAGAATATAAATCCAAGTAATGTAGTTATTGCATACATAATATCAAAAAGATTTAATATATCTAGTAATAAATTCAATAAATATATAAAAAGTTATATTCCACCAAAAATGAGAATGGAAATAATAAAAAACAAGGATTATACTATAATAAATGATTGTTATAATTCTAATTATGAATCATGTATAAATGGAATAGATTACACGATAAATAATTATAAAAATAAGATAATATTAATATTAGGTGATATATTAGAATTAGGTAAATATTCTAAACATTATCATGAATTACTTGGAAATTATATTAACAAAATTAGTTCTAAAATATATAAAGTTTATTTAATTGGTAATGAAGTTAAATATACATATGATACTATTAAATATAATAAGAAAGAAATATTATCTAATGTAGATAAGTGTAATAATATATTTAATGATAAAAACTGTGTGTATTATATAAAAGGTTCAAGAAGAATAAACTTAGATAAATTATTAAAAAATATATAAAAAATATACGCAAAGCTTATTTAATGGTGTATAATTAATTTATGGAAGAAGGGATTATTTTGGAAAAATATTATTTTGTTGGAATTAAAGGATCAGGGATGAGTAGTCTTGCTCAAGTATTATTTGATTTAGGTAATGAAGTAATTGGATATGATGATAATATACATGATAGTTATACTATGATTGAATTAAACAAAAGAAATATTAAAATATATTATGAAACACCAGAACTTACAAGTGATTATATAGTAATTAGATCATCTGCAGTTAGAGATACACACAAAGAAATAGTTAATGCGAAATCAAAAGGATGTACAATATATGAATATTATGAAATGTTAGGAAAATTAACTGACAAATATAAAACAGTAGCAATAAGTGGTTGTCATGGAAAAACTACTACAACAGCGCTTTTAGCTCATGCATTTGCTGATACTATAGGATGTAATTACATAATTGGTGATGGGACTGGAAAGGCAAACAAAGAAAGTAACTTATTCTTTATTGAAGCATGTGAATATTATAGACATTTTCTAAATTATCATCCAACATATACAATAATAACAAATATAGATTTTGATCATCCTGATTACTATAAAGATTTTAATGATTATAAATTAGCATTTCAACAATTTGTAGATCAAACAAAAGATTATGTAGTAGCATTTGGCGATGATAACGATGTAAGAAGTTTAAAATATAAAAAAGTATTATTTTATGGATTTAATGATAATAACGATATTATATGTAAAAATTTAGTTCTTGATTCAAATGGAGCACAATTCGATGTAGAAATAAATAATGAATTTTTTGGACATTTTGATTTACCATTACTTGGGCGACACATGGTACTTAATTCATTAGCTGTAATAGGTATAAGTAAACTTCTTGGATTAAATGCAGAACAAATAGAAAAAGAATTACAAACATTTAAAGGAGCAAAAAGAAGATTCGAAGAAACACATATAAAAGATATAGTAACAGTAGATGATTATGCACATCATCCAACAGAAGTTGCTGCAACAATAAATAGTGCTAGACAAAAATATCCTGATAAAGAAATAGTTGCAATCTTAAAACCTAATACTTATACAAGAACAAAAGAATTATATAAGGAATTTGCTGAAAGTTTAAATTTAGCAGATAAAGCATATGTTACACCAATAACATGTGATAGAGAACTTGCAAGTGAACATCCAGGAATAACATCAGATTTAATAATAAATTTACTTGATAATGGTGAAGGTATAGATGATAATACAATATCTAAATTACTAAAACATAGAAATGCTGTTTTACTTTTTATGAGTTGTAAAGATATATATACTATGAAGAAAAATTATGAGGAGCTACTTAAAAATGAAAATAGATAAAATTATTGTTGGAAAATTAGAATGTAATTGTTATATAGTAATTAAAGATAAAAATTGTATTATAATCGATCCAGGTGATGAATTTAATAAAATAGATAAATATATAAAAAGCAATAATTTAAAAGTAGTAGCAATATTCATAACACATTATCATTTTGATCATATAGGAGCTCTTGATGAATGTAAGAAAAATTATAATGTTAAAGTATATGATTATTCTACATATGTAAATGATGATAAAAGATATAAAGTAGATGAATTTAATTTTAAAATAATTGATAGTAGAGGTCATAAAGATGATTTAGTAACATTCTATTTCTATAATGAAAATGTAATGTTTACTGGAGATTTTATATTTAGAGATTCTATAGGAAGATGTGATTTAGAAGGTAGCGACTTTGAACTTATGAAACTAAATATAGAAAAAATTAAAAATTATAATGATGATATAATAATATATCCTGGACATGGTGAAGAAACTAGTTTAGGTTATGAAAAGTTAAATAATGAATACTTTATAGATTAATATAAAATGACCCTTAATTAACTTAAGGGTCTAATCAAAATTTAATTTGATATGTAGAAACAAAATTGATTTGTTCTACATTATTATTATATATAAAAAATTAATATTTATTCATTAAAATTAAAAAAATTGAGGTGATTACATGGCAACAAAGTGGACTAATGAACAATTAGATGCAATAGAAAGTACAGGAGAAAATATAATAGTAAGTGCAGGTGCAGGAAGTGGAAAAACAGCAGTTTTATCTGAAAGAGTAATAAAAAAGTTAATGGATGGAATAAATATAGATGAAATGTTGATACTAACATTTACTAAAGCTGCAGCATTTGAAATGAAAGAAAGAATAAGAAAAAAAATAATACAAAATCCTAATTTACATGAACAATTAAATAAAATAGATTCTGCATATATTACAACATTTGATAGTTTTGCTTTATCAATTGTTAAACGATATCATTATATATTAAATATATCTAAAAATGTATCAATAATAGAAAGTAGTATAATAGATTTAAAAAAAGAAGAAATATTGGACAAACTATTATTA
>CANRKE010000052.1 GCA_947631135.1 uncultured Bacilli bacterium
TCTTTATAAGGTTTATCAATTCTTTCAGGATTTAATATAGTTATCTTCTTAGGACTAATATCTAACACCTCCTTTAAAAATCTTCTTATAGGTCCTAGATCATTAGGATCACCAAATATACGTTTGAACATAAGATCAAATTTCAAAGTAATATAAGTTTTTTCTTCAGTCATAAATCTCATCCTCCTCTATATAATTAGGGCGAAAAAAATATATATTAAAAAATACTCCCTAATATATTATTCTAAAAAAATTGCCAAAAGTCTTTTTTTATTTTCAATTTTTTTTAATTTTTTTCTTATTTCTTGACAAACACACAAAAAAATATCATAACTTTTAATATTATGATATTTTTAATTTATTAATATTGAGCTTGAAATAATGGTGACACATTATCGCTTGATTCAATTATGGTATTTCCATCATATGTTTTAATTTCAGGTAAAGTTATTGGTTCATATTCAGGATTATTCTTTTTTGTTCCATCAGAATTTATAAGTCTAACAATTCTTTTATTTTTATAATCTATATAATCTCTTGTGTCATCAATACTTCTTAATGGTTCATGTCCAGATATATCTATTGTTATATTTTGAATGTTCTCATTTTTTCTTATTATAAATCTTGAGTAATATGTTGTAGTATTTGGTGTATTATTAAAATTATTTAATATTAAAAATTCTATAAATTTAACACCACTTCTAAATTTATTATTTACATTTGAAATATTATCGTTTGATCCATATATTCCCTCTGCTATTTTATTATAACAAACATATTCTGTTGTTATTTTTGAATTACCATGCAATATATAATTATATGTTCCTAAACCAGCATTAGGTACTTTACTTACCTTAGTGCCTTTAATAAATGTTCCATGATTCCAGGGTGTATTTAATTTAATTCTACTATTTTCTTTATCTATATTTTCATTTGTGTATAAACTAGGCCATGCATTTTTAGAATATGTTCCTACAGGGTATTTATAACCTCTTGAATCTATATAATTCCAAAATATTATATGCGGTGGGTATGTATTATAATTTGATACATCATTTAGGTATATATATTCATCACCATCTTTTAAATCATGTGTTAAATATGTTAATGTATTTTCTTGATAACCAAAATCGTAACAATCTATATATCCTTTTTTATCAATATCATGTTCCCTTATTCCAAAGTAATATATTGCATCTAAATTACTACTTTTTGCACAGATATTTAAATAATAATAATCGTTTATGATCGATATATCATTATTTAAAATTAAATCATTCCTTTTACTATTACTTATATAAAAACTACCTAAACTTTTATATTTTTCATCACTATATGTTAACTGGGAAAATTTTCTATTATCACCTGTCTCACCTAATCCATTATCTAATAAATTTTGTGATACAGTAATATTTATTATTTTGTTATCACCTACGTTTTTACCATCAATAGTATTACCATATATCTTTAAATCTACTAAATTTCCATTAGTAGTATTTGATATTACTGTTATTTCATCTTTTGGTGAAGAAGCTAATTTTTGTCTTGCTTCTATTTGTATTTTAAAACTACCATTTCTATTTAACATATAACTTTGATCTATATCATTAGAATTTTCTATCCATATCATTAATTTATATTCTTGTATTTCTTTAATTGGTATTCCTATACTTCTTTTCAAGTAATCTTTTGTGTTAGCTAGTTCATGGAAATTGCCTTCATTTATTAATTCATCATTACTTAATAATTTCCATTTAAAGTTTTCATCTTTTAGAGCTAGAGGTAGATCTATATCAACAAGTTTAATATCATAATATGCATAACTATTTCCTTTATTTTCAACACTAAAATTAAATACATTTGCTTTTTCTTCTACCTCATCACTATTAATTGGAAGTAGATTCTCAACTTTTATTTCTTCACCATCAACATATTCAACATCAAGATTACCTAGTTTAGTTGAGTTGTCGCTATTACTTGTATTAAAGAACATTGCATAGCTCACAACAAATATTCCTATTATTACTACTATAATAGATATTATTACTATATTTCTCACTATTTTCTTCTTATCCATGATTAGTCTCCTTTACTACTATTATTACTTATATTATAACACCAAACCGATGTCGAATTTACTGGTAATTTATGGTAATTAGGATAAGCTATTTGAACATGCAAAAAAACTTACCTAAGGTAAGTTTATTGGTCTTATAAGTATGACCCCCCCCATATCGAACATATGTTTGTGCGCGTTCAATACGAGAAGGACCTACCTTTTTATTACAATTTCATTCTATCAGATATTTTTATACTTTTCAATATCTATTATTAACTTTCTAACTTAACTTTTTTTCCTATAGAAAATTTCTTTAATATTTTATTAATTTTATTCATCATTTTACTACCTAAAACACTATCCATTACTCCCAATTTATATGTCATTACAAAGTATATAATCATTCCAATAATACCATATACAAAACATATAATTATTGAACTTAATCTAGTTAAATGACTCATATCAACAAAAATATTTAAAACCATTAAAGGAAGTAACATAGCTGCAAGTGATAATACTATTTTAAGCATAACATCAAGTGTTGATTTATAACTTACTTTAAAGTATTTACGCAATCCAATCATATTTATAATTGCAGAAGTACTATAACCTAGAAGAGATGCAAATACTGATCCATAACTTGCATTTAAACCAAAGTGATCAAATATTACCATCATTGGTATTTGCAAGATTATTTTTGCAAGACATCCAGCTAACAAGCTAATAAAAACTTGTTTAAATCTATTTAAAGATTGTGAAGTAACAACAAATACATTAAATATACAATCGAATAAAGCAATAAATACACTAACTTTAAATACTATAGGTCCTAGTTTTGATGCACCATAAAATAAAGTATAAACTGGTTTAGCTAAAAATGATAATCCTATAGATAAAGGTAAAGCAGTAAATAAAATTACTTGAATTGCTTGATTAATTTTACTTCTAACATCAGTATAATTCTTCTTTACAAAACTTGTTGTAATACTTGGAACAATACTAGTTGATACACCTGTTGAAATTGCTATTACAATACTATTTAATTTATTACCCCATGTATTTAAAATACCAATAATATTTTCAGCATCTTTCATTGAATATGATAATCTATTTGTCAATGTCTTTACAACTGTTAACATATCTACAAATTCAAATATAGACATAGTAACACCAAATAATACGAATGGTAAAGAATAAAATAATATTTTCTTAATTATTTCTTTTGTTGTAATCTTTCTTTCTTCTTCTTTTATATCAGCATCTAAATTAAATTCTTGTTTATTTTTATTTATTTTCCGTTGTATATACATAAGTGCAGCAACAGCTCCAACAGTAGCTCCAAATACAGCAATAGCAACTGCTAATGTATTACCTAATTTAAATACATTTAAGAAAGTATAACTTCCAACAACTATTACAATTACTCTTACAAGTTGTTCTATAACTTGACTAGTTGATGAAGGTGTAATAAATTTATGTCCTTGCAAATATCCTTTTGAAATAGCCATTACGGGTACTACAATTATAGCTGTAGATATAACTCTTACAACTAGTGCGATATCTTCAATTGTATTTCCACCAGTATTATCACCTATTATTGCATGCGCAATATGTGGAGCAAAGATAAATAGTATAATAAATGTTAACATACCAAGTACAGTAACTATTATTTTACCATACTTATATGTTCGTTCTTTTGTATGAAAATATCCAAGTGCATTATATTCACTTATTAATTTAGCCATTGCTGGAGGTAATCCAATTGTTGAAACAGCTAAAAATAAATTATATATAGTATATGCATAACCATATAATGCTCCTGATTGTTCACCTACTATTGAATTAAATGGTATTACATATAATAAACCTAAAAACTTAGAAATAATTATTGCTAAGGTGGCAATAATTGCTCCATTAATAAATGTATTCTTCTTCATAAACATCCTCTTTCACTTATAAATAATTAGCGCAGAAAAACAATATATTTGTTCATCGTGATCAATAGAAACAGCAGTTTGAAATTTTATATCAACTATTTCGTTATCAGTACTTGATAAAAACTCATTAATTGAATCTTCTAAATCTTTTTCATGTGCTTCATCTATAACTTTGACTTTCATAATCTTCACCAAGCTAAATATATTATATACCATACAAATATATTGTCAAATTATAAAATTATTTTTTAAATATTTCATTTACTTCTTTTAATGTTTCATGTGTTCCAACGTCATAACACTCACCATCAAATGAATATGCATATATATCTTCTTTATTATATAAGTATTGTGGAAAATGTCCAGGTGCATCCATATTATTTTTTTCATCTCTATATTTTTTAAAATATGGAATTATATATTTAGGATATATATATGTTGCATATACTGCTAAATTACTTTGTGGATTTTCAGGTTTTTCAACTAAATCAATAATTTTTCCATCATCTAAAACTTTAGCAACTGCAAATCTTTTAAGTTCTTCCCTATCTTCCATTTCTTTTACACACACAACACTTTTGTTTTTACCTTTATAATAATCTACAACATTTTTAAGTGAATAAGTAAATAAATTATCACCAGCTATTATAAGTAGATCATCATCTATTTTCTTATTTTCAATAACGTATAATATATCACCAATAGCTCCTAATCTATTATCATTATTTGTAGTACCATCATTAATTATTTCTATTTCTTTTGTATTTGTTTTATTGTTTTTCCAATTAATAAAATGTTTATAATATCTATCATTTGTTACTACATATATTTTATCAACATCATCAATTTTATTTACTTCATCTAATATATAATCTAATATTGGTTTATCTGCAATTTTTAAAAGAGCTTTAGGAAAATTTTTAGTAAGTGGAAAAAGCCTTGTTGCATATCCAGCACATAACAATATACATTTCATACTATCATCCTTTCATAAAACATATAATAAAATTTTAACATATTATCTAAATATTATCAATATAATTTTCTAATGTATCAATTATATTTTTAGTATTACTAACATATTTTTTAGGTTTAAAATCTTTTATTTCTTTTAGTAAATTTCCTAAATCATCATCTTCATTTAATACTTTAATATAACCTAGTTCACTAAACTTATTACATATTTGTATTTGATGATCATTAGTATGTTCCTTATATTTTTTAAGTCTTGGAACAACAATTATTTTTTTATTTCTTTTTAATCCACTTAATATCGATCCAACACCACCATGAGTAATAATTAAATCAGCGCTCTTCATATAATTATCAAATTCATCTGAATTAATAAAATCAAATATTTTAATTTTATTAGATTTATATTTTGTAAGTCCAGCTTGCACTATTACTTCATCATCAATATTACCTTTACTAACCTCATCTTCTACTAATTTTATTAATCTTGTAAATTGCTTATCTTGAGTACCTAACGTAACTAAAATCATTAGTATATACCCCCTTTATATATTGCTTTAGGATATACTTTTAATAGATCTTCCCATTGTACTAAAAACATATTAGCAATAGGATATATCATTCTACCAGCTAGAGTTGGAGTATTAATGTTTGCAAATGTTTCTATAAATATTATTTTTTTTCTAAATATTTTAGCTATATAACACATAGGAACACTAGTATGTGTACCTGTTGTAATAATAACATCAGGTTTAATTTTAAAATATAATACAATAGATTTAAAAATATTATAAGTAAATTTAAATATATAACTAAATATATGATCTTTACTTCCAAATACTAAATAATCTACTCTATCTTTATATTCATCTTTTAAATTATTAGTTGTTTTAGTATATTCTGTTATAATATGATAATCATATTTTTTAAACATTGGTTTTAATTGCATCAACTCATTTAAATGACCACCAGTACTAGCAATAAATAATACTTTTTTATTTTTCATTAATATCACCATCTCTATATATTGAATTTTATCATAATTATAAATATTAATAAATACTAAATTATATTTTAATAAAAAAATATTAATATATAACATTATTATTTTTAAAAATTACAATTTTAAAGTTAATTTTACTTTACTTCTTTTTTTTTTAATCATATTATGTTAAAATTAATGTATTAAGAGGATGGTGTGATATATGAAAAAAAGTGTTCAAATAATTTTAGCACTTGCTATTATATTTACAATTTTTTTTATGAAAGATGATATTTCAAAATTTATAGGTGATTTTATAAACAAACAAAAAGATAAAAATATAGTTAATAAGATTAATATTCCTAAAAGTAATGAATATAAGAAGAATGGAACTACATATAGTTATGTTAAAGAGGTAAATAACTATATTCCTTCTAATAAAGATGATATTAAAAATATAGTATATACAATATTAAATAATGGTTTTAGTGAATTTACTTTTTATTGCCCTACTTCATATGAAAGTTGTATTGATGATGTTACTCAAATTACTAATGATGAAGAACAACTATCTAATATTAATAATTTTGTAAATCCATTTAATTCATTTAAAACTATAGAAACTACTTACAGTAGTAATGGTGAAATTAACTTAGTTGTTCATAAATTATATGATAATGATACAATTAATTTAATAAATGATAAAGTTGATGAAATTATAAGTGAAGTTACTAATGACACTATGAATCAAACCGAAAAAATAAAAGCAATCCATGATTACATAATTAACAATACAAAATATGATAGTGAAAAAATTGGTGGAGTCACAAAGTATAAATCAAATACAGCATATGGAACGTTAACTCAAGGTTATGCAATATGTAGTGGATATTCAGATACAATGGCAATATTCTTAGACAAACTTGGAATTGAAAATTACAAAATTGCATCTACCAAACATGTATGGAATTTAGTTAAAGTTGATGGATCATGGAAACATCTAGATTTAACTTTTGATGATCCAGTAACTAGTAGTGGCGAAGATATGTTATTAAGTGACTATTTTCTAATTGATACTCAAACATTAAAAAATAAAGATAATGTAGAACATTATTTTGATGAAAATATTTATGTAGAAGCAAAATAAAAAAAATTATTAATCTCAATGATTATAATTTTTTTATTATTCTATTATTTCAAAATTATTTCCATAATCTAAATTAAGTACTCCTCTTTTATTATCTAGTGTAGGTAATATTTTTAAATAATAATTTATTTCTTCTATTTTAACAAGTGTAATATACACATAATTACCGTCATTCATAATACATAAAAATCTTTCATTATCAACACTATTAGGTGTATACTTAATTTCAGATATTCTATTTTTAATATCATCATCTATATCTTTATATTTTTCAATTAATTTATTCATAAGTTTAGTATCATTAATATTATCGGTATCTAGAGTTGGTAAATTATCAATATGAATGTTATCTATTAATGTATTATTATCTAATATTATTTTATCTGTTTTACTATCATAGAATAACGGATTATATTCCTCTATATTAATAATTAATTTACCAAATAAACCTTTTATTACTTTAACCTTTTTAACTAACTCTATTTTTTTAATTTTATTTGTAATTTTATTTGTTGAAATTTTTGAGATTTTTGGATATTTTTCTATTCCTGCTGTTCTTATAATTTCTATATCTTTAATATTATTATTACCATTAATATATATATTTTTAATATTTGTATCTATAATCTTTTCATATATGAAAAAAGAAATTATACTTATTATAACAATTATAATAAGAAATATTAGTACATTTTTAACTTTAATTTTTTTTCTTTTTATTCTCTTAGTTTTCATAAATTAATCCCAATTAACAAATTCTTGTTCTTGTCTCAATCTAATCTTATATTTTTCATATACTTGATTTTTCACTAAATTAATTAAATTATATATATCATTACCAGTTGCATTATTATAGTTAATAATAAAGTTAGCATGTTTTCTTGAAACCATTGCGCCCCCTATACTTTTACCCTTAAGTCCAGCATCTTCGATTAATTTACCAGCAGGTACATCTTCAGGATTTCTAAATACACTTCCAGCTGATGGATATTCAAGAGGTTGTGTTAATAACCTTCTTCTTTTTCTATCGTTGACAATTTCTAACATTTCTTTCTTATTTCCAGTTTTTAAAACTATAGTAGCATTTAAACATATTAAATTTGAATTATCTTGTAAAAGAGAAGTTCTATAATGAAATTTTAATTCACTATTATATAGTTTTTTTACTTTTAAAGTATCTGTATCTAATACTGTAATTTCACTTACAACATATCCCATGTCTGATTTATAAGCACCAGCATTCATGAATACCGCACCACCAACACTACCTGGGATACCTGTTGCAAATTCTAATCCTGATAAACCTCTTTTAGTTATTTCTAATGCAAGCTTCATAAGTGAATATCCAGCACCTACTTTAACGATCGTATCATTTATTTCCAAATCATTAAATTCATCTAATTTAATAAGACATCCGTCATAATCTTTATCTGAAAATATTAAATTTGAACCCTTACCAATAACTTTATATTTAATGTTATTCTCTTTTAAAATATCAATTGTA
>CANRKE010000053.1 GCA_947631135.1 uncultured Bacilli bacterium
CATGCCAATAAGGATATAAGGAATAATTTTCAATTGAGTTTTTCTAATATCAGGGAAAACTTTTAAAATAAAATCACTAATTTTACTTGCAATTTCTTTTTGAGTGTTGTATATTATATTCATAAAACGACCTCTGCTTTCTATTGTATAATTAATTATAGCAGAAATAGGTCGTTTTATCAATTATAACAGACAAAGTGTTCTAAATGTATAGTAACACTTTTTATTTGCTTTTTAAAAACTGTCCACATATAAGACTTAGTTAGTGTTAATAATTAAAGCACCAAAAGTGTTCACTTTTACATAAATTATAGATATTCTCAAAGCAAAAGCAACTAGCTTATTAAAAATTACTTTTACTTTGAGAATTAAGAAAATTTTGAAAAAATTGATAAATTATTGATATTTATGAAAAATTATGTATAATTACAAATGAATTGCACTTAGAAAACTTCAGAAGCTCCAAATCAATTATTCCTAACTCTTTTAAAGGGTTGGGTTTTTAATTGCAAATTTAATATTAAATTTATAATAATTAAACATTTATAAATATATACTTTTAAAATGGTAAATCTTTTTCTGTTATACTAATATTTATCTAATTCAAGTAATATTTCAAACAAATTATATCAATAATATTGCTTGACATTATGTTGACTTTTAATATTCTATAATATATAATAAAAAAGTAAATTACATATATTTTTTAAAGTGATGGTGATAGTATGTTTGTAGATGAAGTTATATTAGATGTTGAAGGTGGACGTGGTGGAGATGGTTGTACTGCGTTTAGACGAGAAAAATATATTCCTATGGGTGGACCAAGTGGTGGAAATGGTGGACGTGGAAGCAATATCATCTTTAAAGTTGATGAAGGTTTAAAAACATTAATAGATTTAAGATATCAAAAAGTTATAAAAGGGAAAAAAGGAACCAACGGTGAAGGTAGTAATAAAAATGGTAGAAATGCTGAAGATATCATAATAAAAGTACCACAAGGGTCAACTATTACTGATATGGATACAGGTCTTATAATTGCAGATTTAACAAAAAAGGATGAAGAAGTCATCATTTGTTCTGGTGGAAGAGGAGGACGTGGTAATAAAAGTTTTGCTACACATGACAATCCTGCTCCAGAAATAAGTGAATATGGTGAACCTGGGGAGATTAGAAAAATAAAAGTTGAACTTAAACTTCTTGCTGATGTAGGATTAGTAGGTCTTCCAAGTGTTGGTAAGTCAACCTTCCTATCTATTGTTAGTGCATCAAAACCTAAAATAGCTGAATATCATTTTACAACATTAAATCCAAATTTAGGTGTTACTAAAACTAGTGATGGTAGAAGCTTTGTAATTGCAGATTTACCTGGATTAATTGAAGGTGCATCTAAAGGGGAAGGATTAGGGGATAAATTCTTAAAACATATTGAAAGAACTAAAGTTATTGCTCATATAGTAGATATGAGTGGGATAGAAGGAAGAAATCCAATAGATGATTATAAATTAATAAATAAAGAACTTGAAGAATTCGATAAAAAATTAATGAAAAAACCAATGATAGTAATAGCTAATAAAATGGATATAGATAGTTCATTTGATAATTTGAAAAAATTTAAGAAAGAATATCCAGATATTGATGTATTTGAAATAAGTGCGATAGAACATAAAGGTATAGATAATGTTTTAATAAAATTAGCTGATATAATAGAAAATATGCCAAATAATAATATATATGAGGATGAACAATTTGAAAGTCATGTAATATATAAATTTGAAGATAATAATAAATTTGAGATAACTAAAGATAGTGATGGAGTTTGGGTTGTATCTGGTGAAGCTGTAGAGAAATTATTTTTGATGACTAAATTCACAAATGATGAATCAATAAATAGATTTTCTATGAAATTAAGAAAAATGGGTGTTGATGATAAATTATATGAATTGGGAGCTAAAGTTGGTGATAGTGTTAGAATATTAGACTTTATATTTGAATTAAAAGCGTAAATAATATTAAAAATTTTATAAATAACTATAAAATCTATTTAAAATATGATAAAATATTAGTGCATGAAAGTAGTAGGGAGTTGATTTCATGGATAAAATTGTAAATACAACTACATTAATTTGTGCGATTGTAATTACTATTATAATATTCATATGTATTATTTTTATAATACTTAAAAATATGAAGATAAAAAAATTAAGAAAACATATCGAAAGATTAGAGATCGAAAAAAATATGATTGTAAATGCACCAGTTTTAACAGAATTGTCAAAAGTACAGGCATTAGTTAAAAACGAGAGAATGACTGATAGATATAATAATTGGAACAATGAAATTAGTCAATTAAAAGATAAAGAAATACCAAAAATAACAGATATGATTTTAGAAATAGATGCATTACTTGAACAAAAACAATATACTATCGTAATTAAAAAAATGACAAATATTGAAGTTGAAATATTTAAATCAAAAGAAAAAGCAGATTTCCTACTTGATGAAATGCATTTAATAACTAGTAGTGAAGCTAGGAATAGAGATTATATTACCAAATTAAAATCACAGTATAGAGAAACTATAAGTAAATATAATAATACAATAAAAGATTATGGTGAAATTGCTGAATCAATAGATTTACAAAAGGAAAATATTGAAAAAAGATTTAAAGCATTTGAAGCACTACTAGAAAAAAGTGAATATGATGAAGTTGAAAAATTAATTGATTCTTTAGATGAAATGATAAGAAATATTACTGTTGTTGTTGAAGAAGTACCAGCAATTGTATTAATGGGTAAAACAGTTATACCAAAAAGAATAGAAGAAGTAAAATCTATATATGAAAAATTAGTTAATGATGGTTATCAATTAGATTATTTGAATGTTGAATATAATATTAAAGAAATAGAAAAGAAAATAATGGATATATTTGATAGAGCTAAAATATTAAATATAGAGGACAGTATATTAGAACTTAAAACAATGAATGAATATTTTGACAATGTATTAAATGATTTTGACATGGAAAAAAGAAGTAGAAAAGAGTTTGAAGAAACATCTAAATTTGTATATGAAAAAATTAAAAAGCTTGAAGGTATAATGAAAGATTTATACAATCAATTAGATGATTTAATTAAGAATTATGATTTAACAAATGAGGAAGTATCAGTACTTACATCTATAAATAGTGATCTTGAAATATTACATAAAGACTATGAAATATTATCAACTCATACAAAACAAAATTCTTTTGCATTTTCTAAACTAAATAATGAATGTGAAATCTTAGGAGTAAGAGCATCTAAAATAGAAGATAGATTAAACTACTGTCTAGAAACATTAGGTACATTAAAAGACGATGAAAAAAGAGCACGTGAACAATTAAAAGAAATCAAAATGTTACTTAAAGAATGTAAATATAAGATTAATGAATTTAAGTTACCAGTAATAAATAATAAATATTTTGTTGAATTAGAGGATGCAAATGAATCAGTCAAGGAAATAGTAAAAGAACTTGATAAAATGCCTATTAATATCAATATATTAAATACACGTGTAGATACATCAAGAGATTTAGTACTTAAACTTTATAATACTACAAATGAAATGATTAAAACTGCTAAACTTGCAGAAACATCAATTGTTTATGGAAATAGATACAGAAGCAATGATAAATCATTGGATAATGGACTTGAGATTGCTGAAAGATATTTTTTTAGAGGTGATTATAAGAAATCTCTTGAATCAAGTATAAATGCAATCGAGATAGTTGAACCTGGTATATATAATAAATTATTAGAAGAAAGTAAATAAAAATATACATGTTTATGCACGTATATTTTTTATTTAATAATTTATATTTTCTTCAAATTCTACATAATCTAAGTACATTAATAAAAGCATAGTCCACTTTCCAGTTTTTGGATCACTAATTATAACATGATCATATCCAGCTGATTCGATTATTCCAGAAAATACAATATCTTCTGTAGATTTAGAATTATAAAAAGTCATATATAATTTAGCGATTTTACCTTTATTCATATTAAAAATATCTACTAAATTTATATCATTTCTATTATTTTTATAAATTTTATTACTATTTAATTTATATTCATTTTCTCTTGTAAAATTTTCATCATTATTAATATCTCTTTGATAATAATTGTTGTTCATAAATTTTCTCCTTTACAATTTAATAATATGTATTTAAATTTTTTATTATTCATGTTATAATTAATTATACGGAGTTGATAAAATGAATTATAGTTTATATGTATGGGAAATAATAGTACATACACTAGTTACAATAATTTCATCTTTAGTATATTTATATTCAAAATACCAGGAAAAAAATAAATTTAAAAGATTATTCATACCAAAAAATGATAGTGTATGGGAAAGATTAAAAGTCGTATTATCAATTTTTATGATAATAAAATTAATAGAGATAATATGTGTAGGATTTAATTCAAATATGTTATTTGCAACATTTATATCATTAGTAATGATATGTATATCAAATCCTATAATATTTATATTAGTTTATAGTAATACGAAGCATGATATATTAGTTCAAAATATAATAACAAATATAGGTAGTATAATAGTATCATTATTACTTTCAATATTTATAATATCAGTTACTAGTTTACCTGTATTTATAAGTTATATATCTATTTTAGGAATAATAATATTCTTAATATTTTACATAGTTGCTACTTATTTCCAAACTGATGATATAATATTTTTAGATCCAAATAGTAAAAAGAATAAATTAAAAAAGGATAGTTGATATGATAGATAAAAAGAATTTAATGAATATATTAATAGAATATATTCAAGATGTAATTTCATTTAATGATAATAAAATAGATAAATCATATATATATAAAATGATTATCAATCCAAATTATAGTACAGATAATAAATTAGAAGAAATATCAGAAGATAATAAGATATTTGATAATTGGCAAAGATTTTTTAAATATGAAAAAGATATAATTATACAAAAAAAAGATAATTATTTTATACTTCAAAGTAATGATTATCGTGAAGAATATTTAGATTGTGCGATTAAACTATATATACCTATGAATAAAGACAAAATAGAAATTGGGGTTAAAAAGATATTCACTTACATAAAAAAAGAGGGTATAATGCACTTTTCCAAAATATTTAAAACAATAAGAAATGATAATATAATAATAAGAGTATTTAATTTGGCAGATGTAGAAAAAATTATTGAATTTGTAAATAGTAATGATTTTATTAAAAGTGGTATGATGGATCTAAGTCCTTTTATTGCTAGTAAGAATGGAGTAGGTCTAGCTATTGATTTTGATTATTCATATCACGATATACTATCTAATACAATATATAAATATTTTACAAAGATTGTAAAAGAAAATAAGAATAATGATATTGATATAGATGATTATAAAAAATATATGAAGTCGATTGTTAAGAATGAGAATAATCAAAAAATTAAATTTATATATAATGAAATAATAAATAATATAGATAACTATTCTACTATTGATATGATATTAAAATATTATAATAGTAATAAACTTAATATAATTAAATATTTAGTATATGAAATATATAATATATATGATTATGATAAAGCATTAGATATTATATCAGATTATGACAAATTAATAGATTTAGATATTGATAATAAATATTTAATATTAGTAAAAAAATTTATTTCTAACAATGAATACAAAAAATTAACAGAAAATAAATTTAAAGAATTATTAGATGATACAATAAAATTAAATACTGGATATGATACTAATGAACTAAATGATCTATTAATTAATAAAAAAAATAAATTATATAATATTATAAATATGACATTTAAAAAAAATAATTGTTATCAAGAATTATTATATTATTTGAATAAATATTTAAATGATATAAACTTTGATTATAAGAAGACTTGGTTAGTAAATTTAGATACATTTATTACAAAAGATGATATAAAAATTATTATTAGAAAAGTAATTAAAGCAAATGAAATAAATAAAATTGTTATAGAAAGATTTATAAATATAGTATTATTAAGCAATAATACAAAAATAGAAAATAGTATAAAAGAAATATTTAGGGAAGCTATTATAAATACATATAATAATAGATCAAAAAATAAAGATAAATTTGTTAGAGATGCTATTAAACAATATATATTAATAAATAAGATAAATGGATTTACTAATGATAATAAACATAGAGATAGTGTAGTTAAAAATATTAGTCCATATAAAAGTTTTTATATAATAAGTGAATATAGAAATAAAGATGATGATACATTAGATAATATGATAGATAAATATGTAAATAATATAATATCTGATATAAAAAAATAATTTGTTTATTAAGCAAATTATTTTTGTTTTACTATATCATTTTCATTAGATAAATTATAAAGATAACTAAACATATCATTCATTTCGTTTTTATCAATTTTTAATTTTTTCATAAATTGAATTGAATTATTATTTAAAGTATTAGATATTAATTTATAATTTGAAACATTTCTATATTCATCTTCCAATTTTAACAATGGTATTAATTCAGCATATTCATTAATTGTAAGCCTTATATTGAAATATGAGTTTTTAAATCTTTGAGTATTGGAAAGCTTACCATTATTATATTTAATTAACATATTATAATATTCTTCCATTTTATCGAAAGCTAAATATATATAATAATAAATATTTTTAAAGATATTTCTTAGTGTTTTATCATAATTTTCAAAATAAATTGTATCACTAGAAAAATTTTTAATTATTTTATAATTAATATCGTCATCAAAATCATTAATATTAATTATACCTTTATCTTTTTCAAATTTAATAGATACTGATAGGTTAGAATATCCTAATTGTTTTTTTGTTTTGATTTTATTTTCTATAAATTTTGGAATATGTCTAATTTTAGATAACTGTTTATCAATAGAACAAAATAAACTATATATACTTAGTGATTGATCATTATCTTTATAATCATCTTGAATTAAAATATTATATAATTGTTTTACCATTTCATAATTTTTATCCATAATTTTTCCCCCTAACGGTTTAATATAATACAACAAATACAAATAAATGTCAAGATTTCTGAAATAATAATCATTTTATCCGTCAAATAAAATATTATTATATTGAAATTAAAAAATTAAATTTACATTAAATATATTACATGATATAATATTAGCAGATTATTAATATTTTTTTAGAAATGAGTGAATATATATGAGAGTTATTATTTGTGGTGGTGGTACAGGAGGACACATATATCCTGCACTTGCTATTATAAGTATTATAAAAGAAAAAGAAAAAAATAGTGAATTTTTATATATAGGTACACATAATAGAATGGAAAAGGATATAGTACCTACTTATAATATAAATTATATGCCTTTAGAAATGTATGGACTCAAAAGAAGCTTAAATCCTAAAAATATAAAGACACTAATATGTTATTTAAGGGCGATAAAAAAATGTAAAAGAGTAATTAAAGATTTTGATCCAGATATAGTAATTGGAGTTGGTGGATACATTACAGATCCAGTTATAGTAACAGCTAAAAAATTAGGATATAAAACATTTATACATGAACAGAATAGTGTACCGGGATTATCAAATAAACATCTACTAAAATATGCTGATAAAATGGCAATATCTTTTGAAAGTTCTAAAGATTATTTTAAAAATAAAGAAAAGTTAGTATATACAGGAAATCCTTGTGGTGATAGTGCATTAAATGTAAGAAAAGCTAACAAAGAAGATTTTGGCCTAGATAAAAACAAAAAATTAGTCTTGATAGTAATGGGTTCTTTAGGATCACTTAAAATAAATGAAATAATCAGCACTATGTTACCAATGTTTACAGATAGAGATTATGAGGTATTATTTGTTACAGGAAAAACATATTACGATGAAATGAAAAAGAATAAAATACCATCTAATGTTAAAATAGTAGATTATATAAACAATTTAACTAGTGTTATGAAAGTTACTGATCTAATGGTATCAAGAGCAGGTGCATCAACTATTTCAGAAATAATTGCGTTAAATGTACCAACCATATTTATACCTAGTCCTTATGTTACTAACAATCATCAATATATAAATGCAAATGATCTAGTTAAGAAAAATGCTGCACTTATGATAGAAGAAAAAGATTTAAAAGGTGATATATTAGTAAGAACAATCGATAATTTATTTAGAGATCAATTAAAATATAATACATTGAAACAAAATATAAGTTCAATAGGAGTTAAAAATAGTTCTTTAAAAATATACGAAGAAATAAAAAAAATAATAGGTGATAAATAATGAATGAAGTAATCAATTTATTAAAAAAAGAAAAAATAGGTAAAATTCTAGTTGATGAACCTATAAAGAAATATAATACATACAAAATAGGAGGAAATACAAAAATATTAGTATTTCCAAAGGATGTTGAAAAGTTAATTTCTACAATTGATATTTTAAAAGAGAATAACATTAAATATAAAGTTATTGGTAAGGGTTCAAATTTAATATTTTCAGATA
>CANRKE010000054.1 GCA_947631135.1 uncultured Bacilli bacterium
ACAAGATGGAAATATAGCATCTCGGAGATACAGTACTATTAAAAGCAATGTCATATTATAAGCCAATTATTGTAACAGCTCCAAGCACTTTATCAGAAATGTATATAAAACATGAAGAAAATGGATTCTGTTTACCAAAAAATGAAAATTTTTTTGTAGAAAATTTAAATAATATTTTAAAAAACAAAAATAAACAAAAAGAAGTTGGATTAAAAGCTAGAAAAGATTTCGAAGAAAAATATTCAAGATATAATATGGGGAAAAGAATTGGAGAAAAGTTAATAAGAAAACATATGTAAGTAAAAATAACTATTAAAATCAAGATATTGTATAAAAAATAAAATTGAAATCTGAGATAATGCAAGAAAAGGCATATGATTTTAGAACATTTACATATTTACATAGTGACTTTAATGTAAAAAAGGTGTATAATAATCAAAAATTTAAAAGAAAGGGATTAATCAATTAAATAAATTAATATTTCTATATAATTGGTTATAAAAGATAAATTATGAAAATATTAAATTTACTTGCAGAAGGTAGTTATGGTGGGATTGAAGTTTTGTGTAATAGTATAGATGTTTCTAATAAAATAAATAATTATTGGTGTTTTTTTAATCATGGAGGAGAAATAGCTGATGAAATAAAAAAAAGAAATCCAGATAAAGCTTTTATATTTAAAGGTAAATATCCAATAATGATTACTACAAACAAAATAACTAAGATATGTAAAAAAAATAAAATCGACATTGTTGTTATGCATCATGGAGGAATTTACTGTAATATACTATTTCATTACTTAATTAAAAAAAATAAAAATATAAAGTTTGTTAGATTTTTTCATTCTTGTTTTGAATATGGTTCTTTTTATAAAAAAAATAAATTAAAGAGAGCATATGGACTATATTCTTATAATAGGGCTTTTAAAGAAGCTAATTTACTTATATCTGTTTCAAAAGCTACTCAGGAATCATATGAAAAACAATTTGATATTGAATTGGTAAAAAAAGCAATTATATATAATGGTATAGATGATAAATTCTTTAAAACTGAAATAAAAGAAAGAACGAATATAAAAGATAGAGAATGCAAAATAATATATGTTGGTCGATTAATAAAAGAAAAAGGGGTAGACATATTAGTAAATGCTATTAAAAAATTAAAAGAAGAAAATTACAATGTTAAATTAACTATAGTAGGAGATGGAGAAGAAAAAGAAAATCTTAAAAATTTATCTGAAAAATTAGAAACAAAAGAAGTAATTAATTTTGTCGGAAAACAAAAAAACGTAATAGATTGGTTAGATGAGTCAGATTTGTTTATTTATCCATCTGTATGGGAAGAGGCATTTGGTATTTCCATTGTAGAATCAATGGCAAGAAAATGTATACCGATAGTATCTAACAAAGGAGGAATACCTGAGATAGTAGATGACAAGGTAACAGGATATATTGTTAAGAATTTAAATGTCGAAAATCTTGTGCAAACAATAAAAGAAAGTATTGATGCTGAAATTTCAGGAAATGGGTTGAATAAAGAAGCAATACGAAGCAAAGCAGAAAATTTTAGTATTAACAAAACAGTAGAGAGATTAAAAGAAGAATATGGAAAACTATTAATATATAAGAGCAAAAATTAAAATTTTAAATTAGGTGAATATAATTATGAAAATATGTATAATAGCTAATGGAAATGCATTCGATAAAAAAACTTGGTCTGGTACAACATATAATATAGCAACAAGATTAAAAAATATAAACAATATAGAAATTATATCTTTAAATCTAAAAGAAATAATCAAACATCCAGTCTATAAGCTTTATAAAAAATTTGTTGGAAAAGTTTTTTATAAAAGAGGATCTATGAGAGATAAAGAAGTATATATTCATGATGCAGAGAGAATAAAAAAATGTTTAGAAAAAATTGGTGCAGATATAAATATATTTTTTGGTGAACATTGCCTATATACTCGATTAGATAATCAATTATGTTATGCGTACATAGATGCAACACTAAGGCCAATATTAGAAGCTGAAAAAATAAGAAGATTTGGAATAGAAAGCTTTTTAAGGAAATATGAAAAAAATGATAAAAAAAGTTATGATTTATTAGATGGAGTATTTACAATGAACGAATGGTCAAGAGAATCTGTAAATAAATTATATGGTAAAGATTTATCAAAAATATATAATATAAAATGTGGCATAAATGTAGATTTTTATGAAGGAATTAAAAATTATAATAATCATCATTTATTAATTATATTAAGAAAAAAAACAGAACATTTAAAAGGGCTAGACTTGCTATTAGATGCTTTTAAAATAGCAAAAAAAAGGATTAATGATTTAAAATTATCTGTTGTAGGAACAGAATATAAAAAAGTAGATGGTGTTAAATATTATTATAATGAGCCAAGAAGTAAAACATTAGAATTATTGAAAGATGCTTCACTTTATATAATGCCAGCTATTAAGGAACCAAATGGGATAACATATTTAGAGGCATTGGCATATAAAACACCAACTATCGGATTAAATAGATTTTCATACCCAGAATTTTGTGGTTATGGAGAATATGGATTTATATCTAGAAGTGATACTGCAAAAGATGTTGCCAACACAATTTGTTTAGCTTTAAATGATACAAATAAATTGAAAGAAATGGGAGAAAAAGGACAAAAATTTGTTAGAGAAAATTATAATTGGGATATTGTAGTTAATAAAATGGTAAAACAATTTAAAAGTGAAGGAGTAATGTAAAAATAAATGAAGATTGCGATGATAGGACATAAACGAATTCCTTCTCGTGAAGGTGGAGTAGAAGTAGTGGTTGGTGAGCTTGCTACTAGACTTGTAAAAGATAAAATCGAAGTTGATATTTATAATAGAAAAGGAAATAATATAGCGAATAAAAATATAAAAACTGCTAAATTAAAAGAATACAATGGTGCAAAAATAAAAACTATTTTTACTATTAATAAAAAAGGATTAGATGCATTAATTTACTCTTTTTTTGCAAGTATAATTGCTAGCTTTAAAAGTTATGATTGTTTACATTATCATGCAGAACGGAAGTTGTGCAATGCTTTGGATTCCTAAGATTTTAAAAAAAAGAATAGTTGTTACAATTCATGGACTTGATTGGCAACGTTCTAAATGGGGAGGATTTGGAAGTAAGTATATAAAATTTGGTGAGAAATTAGCGGTTAAATATGCAGATGAAATTATAGTTTTATCTAAGAATGTACAAAAATATTTTAAAGATAATTATAATCGAGAAACTGTTTTTATTCCAAATGGAGTAAATTATTTAAAACCTAAGGAGCCTGAAATTATTAAAGAAAAATATGGATTAAATAAAGAAGATTATATTTTATACTTAGGTAGAATTGTACCAGAAAAAGGTATAGATTATTTAATAAAAGCTTATAAGCAAATTCATACTAATAAAAAGTTAGTTATAGCTGGTGGTTCAAGCCATACAGATAATTACTTTAAACAAATAAAAGCAAAAATTTCACGGAGATAAAAAAATTATTATGACTGGGTTTGTACAAGGTAAAGAGATGGAGGAATTATATTCTAATTGCTACTTATATTGTTTACCAAGTGATATAGAAGGTATGCCTATTTCTTTACTTGAAGCTATGAGTTATGGAAAAAATTGTTTAGTAAGTAATATTCCAGAAAATGCTACAGTTGTAGAAAATATGGCAACTGTATTTGAAAAAAGCAATGTAGATGATTTGAAATCTAAATTAGAGAAGTGCTTGAATGGAACAGGAAGAAAAGAATCTAATGATATTTCTAAATTTATTTTAAAAAAGTATAATTGGGATAATGTTGTAAAAAGAACAGAAAAATTATATTATGCAACTAATAAAAAGGAAGGAAAAATAAAAAATGACAACTGATGTAAATAAAAGATATGCAAGTACTGATATTATAATATATAGTAGTTTGAATATAAACAAAGAAGAAAATGCTAAATAGATAAAATTTATTAAAAATAATAAATTTATATTAAAAGGTATTAAATAGGTGGGTTTATGGATAAAGAATTAATAAAATTAGAAAATATAAAATTAATTATATGGGATTTAGATGAAACTCTTTGGAACGGAACAATAAGTGAAAGCAATATTGAAATAAATAAAAAATTTGAAAAATTTATCAACGATACATTAGATATGGGTATAGTTCATTCAATTTGTTCAAAAAATAATTTTGATGTTGTTAAAAATAAATTATTAGAATTAAATTTATGGGATTTATTTGTTTTTCCATCTATAGATTGGTCATCAAAAGGAATAAGAATAAAGAATATTATTTCAACAATGAATTTAAGACCGGTTAATGTGCTTTTCGTCGATGATAATATTCAAAACTTGAATGAAGCTAAATTTTATTGTAAAGAAATTAAAGTAGCATTACCAAAAACAATTAATGATTTATGTATACAAGTTCATAAAGTTGAAAAAAAAGATCTTGAACATAAAAGATTAAAGCAATATAGAATTTTAGAAAAAAAAGAAAATTTAAAATTAAATTATAATAGCAATGAAGAATTTTTAATGTCTTGTAACATAAGTGTTGAAATTAATAATAACTGTTTAAAAGAAATTGATAGATTACATGAATTATTGATGCGTAGTAATCAATTAAATTATACAAAATTTAGACAAAATAAAGAAGAACTAATAAAATTACTAAATGATCCTACTGTTAATGCTGGATATGTTAAAGTACATGATAATTTTGGTGATTATGGAATAGTAGGATTTTTTGCTATTAAAAATAATAAAGCTGTACATTATTTATTTTCTTGCCGAACACTTGGAATGCTTATTGAACAATGGGTTTATATGAAGATAGGATGCCCAGAAATTAAAGTTATAGGTGAAGTAGTTACTCAACTAAATAATGTTGATATTCCAAAATGGATTAATCAAAATATAGCTCAAAGTAATATAAAGCAGAGCAAAAATATTAATAAAAAATTTAAAATTTTATTTAAAGGACCTTGTGATTTAATGCAATTGTTTTCTTTTATAAAAGAAAATGAAAATATAAAAACTGAATTTACTTATACAAATGATCAAGGAATATGTATAGAAGGTCATAATAATACTAGTCAAATTGTAACAGCATTATATTCAACTGAAGAAGAAAAAAAAGAGCTATTAAATGATATTAAATGGTTTGATAAAGATATGTTAACAACGACATTAGAAAAAGAAAAATTTGATATTGTATTTTTATCTTTATTAGCTGATGGTAATTTAGGTCTATATAAAAAAAAGGGAACCAATCAAATAATTTCTATGTGTGAATCTTATTATGATCTAACTGATGAGAAAAATTGGAGCAAATATATAGATAATGAAATATTTACATCAAATATAAAATTTAATATAGATGATTTAAAAATATTTAAAGAAAAATATGAATTTATTCCGAATAATGATGGGAAAATGACAGTTCAAAATTTAGAAAAGATTTATAATAAGATAAAAACAAGAAAATTAGTAATTTTATTGGGATCAGAAAAAAAATATGAAAAGAAAACAACTCCAGGGTACATAAATAGGCATTTATTACATAAAAAAATAAATGATAAAGTAAGAGAATGGGCTCAAAATAAAGAAAATGTTAAATTAATATATTTAGGAGATTATATAAAAAATAGTTCGGATTATGTAGATTCAATAAATCATTTTTCAAAAAAAATATATTATAATTTAGCAGAAGATATAATAAATATTATTAATACAGAAAATAAAAATACGAAATTAAAGAAAAAAAATAAAATAGTATTATTATATTCTACAATAAAACAAAAATTAAGAATAGTATTAAATAAGTATAAAATAAATTAAATTAAATATGAATAATGGAGATATATAAATGAATGAAAAAAATTCTAAAGAAATATTGATAGATAATCAAGTTAAAGATTCTTTAATATACGAAAGAAATAAGTTAAATAAAAAAGAAAACGCGGTTAAAGTTACATATACATATATAATATTGATGTATTTACTAGTTTTTCAAGATTTTTTAAGTAATTATATATATGTGTTTAGATTTTTGGATGAAATTTTAGCTGTAATTGGAATTAGTATGGGAGTATTATATTTATTTAAAAATAACCTAAAAATAAAAAAAGATAACTTTATTATTGTTATGTGTTTATGCATCATAACTATTGTTGGCTTTAGTTCTATTATTAAATATCGATATCAATCATTTATATATGCAATGATTGATTGGATTTTAGTAATAAAATTTTTTTCTACATATTGTTTAAGTAAAATAGTATTTAAAAATTTGGGGAGAAAAGAAAATAATAGAATAATTGTACATATAAAGTTTATGATAATTGTTTTATTTTTATTAACAATTGCAAATTATGTATTCAATTTATATGATGGTGAGGTTCGATTTGGTATAAAATCAAATAGATTATTTTATAGTATTCCAGCTATTTTAGCTTCAGAATGTTTTATACTTATGGTTAATATTATATTATTTTCTAAAAATATAAAAAAAGTATGGATTTATATTTTTATGCTATCGATAATTTTAGTATCTACTTTAAGAATAAAAGTAATTGGTGCAACGTTAGTAAGTTTATTAATAATATTTTATTTATCGATGTCGAACAAAAAGATTACAATTTCTAGATTAGCGATAGTAGGCTTAATTTGCATAATAGTTGGGTATGGTCAAATATCATTTTATTTTCTTGATATAAACAGTGGTGCTAGGAGAATTCTTCTAGATACTTCTATCAAGATAGCAAATGATTATTTTCCAATAGGAACTGGTTTTGGAACATATGGTTCTTATATTTCAGGAGAGCAGTATTCACCGATATATGCAAAATATAGAATAAATAATGTTTTTGGATTAGTAAAGGGAAAAGTTTCTTTTGTATCTGATACATTTTGGCCAATGATATTGGGGCAATTTGGATATATAGGTTTAATTAGTTATATTGTGTGTATAATAATTATATTTAAAAATATTCAAAGAAATTATGACTCGCAGAATAAAAAAATTTATATGGCTCAGTTAATATCTTTAATATTTTTATTAATATCAAGTGTTTCAGATGCATCCTTTGTTCATTCTATATCAATACAATTTGCAATAATATTGGGTATACATACTACTAAGAATAAAGAAGAATTATTGTGAAAATAATATTTAATTATATAATTTAATTATAAGGAAAATAAATCTAATAGAGCTAGATGAAATAGTTATAGATAAAATTTAAACAAAATCCTCTAAATAAACTAGAGGATTTTTTTACCCTTAAAGTTAATTAACAATGTTGAGGAGTACCACAGCATTGATTATAGAAACTCTTTTTTATAGTATATATTATTTGCATTACTATTAGTTTTGAATGCTTTGAAAAAATGTTAATTTGCCGAAAAATTACTTGACAAAATAAGTAAAAAATGTATAATAAATAAATGGTAATTAGTATAATTTTGTAATAACAGTATAAAAAGTAAAAAATAAGGAAAAAATACATATTGTAATCATACACTTTATTGTTATCTTAATTAAAAAAATAATAAATTACATCAAATGTATTATAATTTGTATATTATAAAAAAATTGTATTGAAAGGAAGAAATTTTTATATGAGAAAAAAAGTATATATTGCAATGTCTGCAGACTTTATACACAAAGGACATATAAATGTTATTGAAGAAGGAGTAAAATATGGAGATGTTATAATTGGATTATTAACTGATGAAGCTATAGCTATATATAAGAGAGTACCTTTATTAGATTATGAAAGTAGAAAAAGAATATTTGAAAATATAAAAAATGTAACTGAGGTTGTAAAACAAGAAACTTTAGATTATACTGATAATTTATTAAAATTAAAACCTGATTATGTAGTTCATGGTGACGATTGGCAAAAAGGAATACAAAGTGTTGTAAGACAAAAAGTTATTGATGTATTAAATAATTGGGGTGGAAAATTAATTGAAGTACCATACACAAAAGATGTAAATTGTACAGATTTAGAACAACAATATAGACTTCTTTC
>CANRKE010000055.1 GCA_947631135.1 uncultured Bacilli bacterium
CCATCACCATAAGATTTACAAGTATTATTTTTTATACTCATTTCAATATTAGGCCAAATAAAAGCATAGAATAAACCTGCTACTGCAGCAATCGCTATTATAGTAATAACAGTTAAATTTAATTCACCACTGGCTTCTTTCATAAATTTATCACATTCCTGGTACCATATATATGTAATAGCAAATATATATTTTTGACTATTATGAAATTTTAAGATATTATGTAAAACAGTAATTGGTCAACGAAAACATTCCTGAACATAAACGTTCGCGAGAGAGGAAAGTTGACCACCTCTTACATAATTTATTCGATTAAGCAAGTTGAATTTTTATATTCGTGTCACTAACCAGGCTGAACTTATGTGATTGGTAAAATTTTATATTAATATCTTATATGGCAATATTGTTATATGTAAATATAATAAAAAAACTAGTAATTAAATATTTTACTAGTTATACTCTTTATACTTCTACTTGATTTGCTTCTGTAACAAAATTAAAATCAAATTTTATATCCATTAAATCATCTTGATTCTTTCCAGTTTCTTCTATATATACATATATTTTATATTCATCTAATAAATCATTTTCAGAATTCATTGAACCATCTATTATTTTAACATCTAATTCACTATCAAATGAACCTTCACTAACTTTTTCATTACCTTTGTATACTTTATATTTTATATCTGATATTTCACCAAATGCATTGTATTTATCATTTTTAGTTACTTTACTTTTCATATTTACTTTATATACTGCATCTATTCTTGAATTACTTACTACTCTTAAATTTACTTTGGCAATATTAATATTATTATCATTATCTTCCATATTGTCAGACCAAGTAGTTGGATCTATATCAGTATTATCTTTTAGACCATATGCTTGAGATTCTATTTTTAAATTTTTAGTTGTTATAATTATAGGATTAGATTCATAAGTAAATCTATAATAACATAAAGTTGCAAATACACATGTAAAGAAAAAAACAACTAACATAAGAGCAATTAAGAACCTATTTTTTTTCTTAAGACTTTCTAAATTTTCCATAGGCATATATTAATACTAAAATAATAGTATTATCTCCTTTCAAATATCATATCATATATTATCTAATATAATAATAGCATAATATAAATTTTAAATCAATGAAAAATTTATTAAAAATTACTATTAATGTAAATTAAATATAATTTTTTAGATTAGCACTTGCATATTTTTAGTGCTAAAAGTATTGACTTTCTATTATATTTATGGTATATTAGATGCATATGTGTGGTGCATTATTCTAGTCAAAGACACTAAGTGAAGGTGGGCCTAAAAATCCATCAAAGGGCATACAATGGCACTTGGTATTATTGCTTCTTCTGCCCAAGTTGGGGTGATATTATCAAGCGATGAGTTACAGGTGACTCTGTAATGGCATACAGATCCTTGCCTCTAACTTTGCTTCTTACCTTTTGGTAGTTCCATATTTAATCTTAAATATGTAGCCTGCCGTGAGTGGGGTTCATGGGATAAGTTATACGAATTAATGTGTAATTTTGAAATTAATGCTGCAAAAGCGGATAAACTTAGTTTAATCTTTGTTTGGGAAAACCTCTAGAATGTTGCATTATATGGCAGACACATTAGGGATTAAGGTGTGTACTAAGTGGTAATCGAGTAACTGCACACGGCGACATGCAGTTGTTCTCTTTAAAGAGAAATCGCTACTCTGGTAACGGAAAGTAGAGAACAGGGAAATCCGACTTGACCTAAGACACAAAATTTACCTATTGTGTTACCATACATATTTTTTTTATATTTTAAAAGAGGTATCGTATGAAGAAAGAAAAAAAGCAAAAAAGAGATAATTGGTTGTGGCAAGTATTTATAATATCATTTGTTGCTGCAATAATATTTGGATTAGTTGCAAATAATTTAGTAGTAAAATTAAATCCTATACTAGCATCTATTGTTTTATTAATTATTATATTTATTGGTATACTATTTGATTTAGTGGGTATGAGTGTTGCATCATGTGATGAAACTCCATTTCATGCAATGGCTAGTAAAAAACAAAAAGGAGCTAAGCATGCAATAAATCTAGTAAAAAATTCTAGTCGTGTATCTAATATATGTAATGATGTTATAGGTGATATATGTGGTATTATAAGTGGATCTATAGGTACGTTATTATCTATAAATATTAGTTCATTACTAAATATAGATATTATTGTTGTAAGTTTAGTTTTAAGTGCTTTAATTGCATCATTAACTATAGGTGGAAAAGCAATTGGTAAAAAAATAGCATCAAAGAAATGTGTTTCAATAATATATAGAGCTGGTGTTGTTGTAAGTCTATTTGATTTTAAGAAAAAATAAGTTATGAGTTTATAAATATCATAACCTATTTTTATATATCATCTAATTATTTAGGTGATTTTTTATTCTAATATACTTTCTGCTTCAACTTCCATATTTTCATCATATATTAATAATTTATCATTAACATCAACTGTAGCAAGTAATACATCTTTTAAATCTTTACCTCTTAATTTTAATTCTTTTAATAACCATTTTTCTGATTTATGTATATTTTCTAAATTTTTATACATTATATTTCCATCTATTATCACATTAGCACATATACCCTCTTTTTGTGGTTTTAAATTCATATCTTTTAAAGTAACGTTCCTATTTTCATCTTTAGGAAGAATACTTAGTTTTCCATTAACTTCCATAATAGCATATTTTATTTGTGATATATCAAAGTAATTATTACTTCTGCATTCTTCTAATAAATCATTTAAATCAAACTTTACTTTTCTTAAATTTTTCTTAATAAGTTTACCATCTTGAATTAAAATTGTGGGAACTCCCATAAAAAATCTTCTCATCTTAATACTTTTTAATGTACCATAGCTAATCATATATGCAACAAAACCAAATACTAATACTGCTACTACTCCATTCATATATTGAGATTCTGTATTTATTGTAGCTTCAGCCGCAAAGTTACCTATTGATATTCCTATTACATAATCAAATAAACTTAATTGAGAAACTTGTTTTTTACCAAGAGCTTTAGTAACTAAAAATAATGTTAGTAATGAAATAAAACTTCTAAATACTACATCTAATACTTCAGCCCAATTTGTATTCATAACAATCACCTGATAATATTATGGTCGTTTAATTTAAATTTATTCTTTAAAATATAAATATTATACTTGTATTAATGCTGGTGTTATATTATTTCAATATTCTTATTTGTTTTATGAGAAGACACAGTTTGCTATAGTAAGTTGTTTTTATATCTTTATAATTAAAATCAACACGTTTAGTTTACATTTCTTCTTTTTCATGATAAAATATTAACTAGAAAAGAGATGATAAAATGAAAGAAGTTGGAAAAAATTTAAAAAGGATTAGGCTATTAAAAAACTTATCATTGAAAGAAGCAGGACTTTTATTAAATATGTCTGCTCCTGCTGTTTCAAAATATGAAAAAGGAGAAATAAATCTTGATTCACAAAAAATTATTGAATTTGCTAATGCATATAATGTTAAAGTTCTAGATTTATTAAAATCCTATAATGTACTGGAAATGAAGTTTAGTGCATTTAGAAAAAAACAACGACTTAAAGGAGAAAATCTCGAATTATTAAAAGAAATTATACAAAATAAAGTTTCTGATTATCTTGAAGTAGTAGAGTTAAATCAAATAAAAACTACTAATGGTAAAATTAAAAAATATACATGTAATAACGAAATTGATGCTGAACTTGCTGCTGAGGAGTTTAGAAAGAATTATAAGTTGTCAATTAATCAACCTATTTCAGATTTAATAAATATATTAGAAAATATAGGAATATTGATTATTGAAATAGATAATACAAATGGAAAATTTTCTGATTTTGATGGACTTAGTGAAATTGTTAAAGATGTGCCATTAATTGTTTTACTAAATGATATTGACGGTGAAAGACAGAGATTTACTATTGCACACGAATTAGGACATCTAGTTTTAAATATAAAAGATAATAATTTAAATGAAGAAAAAATGTGCAACAAATTTGCAAGCAATCTATTAATGCCAAAAGAAGCAGTAATTAATGAATTTGGTATGTCAAGGAATAACTTAAGTTTTTATGAATTAAGAGCTTTTAAAAATGAATATAAGGTTAGTATGGCAGCTATAATATATAGATTGAAAGAATTAAATATTATATCAGAATATCTATATAAAAAAATTAACATTTCATTTAGTTCAAAAGGATATAAAAAGCATGAACCATATCCTATTGAACCTGAAAAATCATATCAATTTAAACGACTTGTTCATAAATTAGAAGTGGATAATATTATATCTTTAAATAAGGCATGTGAATTATTAGGAATGACAATAAATGAATATAACGACGAAGATAATAATTACAGATACTAATATAATAACAGATCTTAGTAATGCAAATATTTTAGATAAATTTGTTAGTCTAGATAATGTTTATATAAGTGATATGGTTAAACGAGATGAAATAAATTCTAATACTGGAAATGTTAATACAATTAAGAAATTTAAAACTATTAATGCCGCTTCAAAAGAAATTGATGAAATTTTCAAAATATCAAATGAAACTCACGGTTTATCTCCATATGATATTATTAATTTTATAATTGCTAGAAATAATAATGCTATTTTAGCTACAGGTGATAAAAAACTTAAAGATTATAGTGAAACAAATGGAATAGAAGTAATTAGAACTTTAAAAATAATTAAATTAATGAAAAATAAAGCTATAATTACTAATAAAGATGCAATTAAGGCTTGTAAGGCACTAAAAGAAAATTCTAATACACGAATTCCTATATCTGACATTAATAATATTATTAAAGAATTTGAAAAGGACTCAGTACTATGTTGAATCCTTTTTATTTTAAAAATCATTATTTAATAAAAATACAATTAAGTTTTAGAAATTATTTATTTCATTTCATAACAGCTATTATGAATACTATACTGGTATTAATAATTCTTGATTAACTGATAAAAAATTAGAAGTTAAATTATTAAGTAATTTAATAGCATTTACAGTTACACCATAATTTTTAGCTATAGAATACAATGTATCTCCAGGTTTAACAATATATTTAATATATGTTTCTTTACCATTTGTTAATGGAATTAATAATAATTGCCCAATTGATAGAGTATCATTTTTTAAATTGTTAAGTAATTTTATATCGTTTACTGTTGTATTATATATTTTAGAAATTGAGTATAGTGTTTCTCCCCTTGATACAATATGTTCTAAAAATTGTTCTGGTTTTATGTTATTATTATTATCATTATTATTGTTATTGTTACTATCGTTATTATCATTCGGTAATATTAGTGTTTGACCTATAGTAAGTAAGTTAGAAGTTAAATTATTAACTCTTTTTAATTCATCTACAGAAGTATTAAATTTCTTTGCTATTGAATATAGTGAATCACCTCTTTGTACTGTATATTTATTATCTGAATTATTTATATCGTCGTCATTATTATCACTGGATACTTTTAATACTTGACCTATCATTAACATATCACTAGTAAGATTATTAAGTTTTTTTAGTTCATCTACAGTAATTCCAAATCTTTTAGCAATAGCATATAGAGAATCACCTTTTTTTACAACATATGTACCATTAGAATATGGTGGAACATAGTTAAATCCAATATAGCTTGCTAAAGCTCTAACTACAGCTTCAGCATAATTTTCATAATTTGCTTTTAATTTTGCTGCATCTTTAGCATTATCTAAGAAACCATATTCTATTAATATTGCTTCTGTATCTCCAGTTTCTCTTAATATAAAATAATAATCTTTAGATTGATCACTGGGTAACCTTCTTTGATAATATTTTCTTATTATCTGTCCTTCTTTTGCTAATTCATCTAATATTGTTTTTGATAATTTTTCATTATTTCTTAGTGCATATATTATTTCAGCTCCTTCGCCACCTGGTGATAGTCAATGTGTAACATTTTATTTAGCAACGATAAATAGTCGGAAATTCGGAAATTTTCTGTTCGTTTCTATTAACTAAATATAAAGAATATTGTATAATTAGTATATGCGAGGTGAATATCATGAAAAGATTAAACATATTTGTAGATGAAACAGGCGAATTTGGATTTGGTAATGGTGCCTCAGAGTTATATGGTGTTTCATTTACTTTTCATGAACAAAATGATGATATTATGCCTGAATTAAATAAACTAAATGATAGATTAGAAAGAATTGGATATACGGATATGATTCATATGGCCGACTTAATTATGAAAAGAGGAGACTATTCTAGATTTTCTATAGATAAAAGAAAAAGCATATTTAATTCAATATATCAATTTTCAAGAAGAGTACATGTAAAATATAAAACTATCATTATAGATAAAAAATATACTGATAATAGTAGAATATTAAGACAAAAATTATCAATAGAAATTAATAATATGGTTAAAGAACATGAAAAATATTTTAGTAAGTTTGATAGTATAGTAATGTATTATGATAATGGTCAAGAAGTATTAGGTACTATTTTAGATGCCATATTTTCAAGATATGAAAGCTTTGAACATAGAGTTGAATTTGACCATAAAGAAAAAAGATTATTTCAAGTTTCAGATATGCTTACTTATATTGATAAATACGATTATAAATATAAAAATAAAATGTCTTTTACCAAAAGCGAAAAATATTTCTTTAATTTAGATGAAATTAGAAAAATATTAAAAGAACTTAATAAAAAACGATTTTAAATATTAAAAAAAGCAACCATAAAGGTTGCCTTTTTAAGCGGCGCTTGGCGCCAACACGGGTTTGATCCGATGAATTAATTCAACAGACCAATATGTAGATATAATAATATCTACAATATTATTATATCTATTTTACAAGTAAATTATACCAAATATATTTTTAAAAGTAAATATATAAGATAAAAATTCCTTGTTTGTACCTAGATATTATACACTAAATATATTTAAAATGTCAATACATTTTTTTCTTTTGGAAATATTTTTTTCTGTATTATTACATAAATCAACAAATTCATTTTTCATTTTTTTAATATAATCTTTATATACACCAATCACTTCAGAATTATCTTTAACACCTAAAAATATATGTCCACCATTTCTATTTAACATTGAACAAATGGTTTCAAATAAATTATCAGACAATTTTTTTAATTTTCTTATATTCAATAAGACTTTTTGATAAATTTCTCACCATATATATATACTCTATTAGTATTCATAATGTCGTAAAATGTTAATTTAACTTTTTTCGTATTTATGCAAAGTTAATTAAATATTATTTAATATGCTAAATTTGTAAATTATCTCTATATTTTTATCTTTATCTATAACTATTTTATCAATTATAGTTTGCATAAGTTCTCTTGTAGGATTTTCGATATTAATTAAAGATTTAATCTTCTCTTCATATTGTTTTAAATCATCGGTTTTATTTTTTATAATTTTGTTATCATCCTTCAACTTATTTATTTCTTTTCTTAATCTAGTTAGTAAAACTTCAGTATCATTAGCAATTCTTTTATACATTTCTTCTGATACTAAACCTTTAAATTTATCTTCATAAAGTATATCTAATTT
>CANRKE010000056.1 GCA_947631135.1 uncultured Bacilli bacterium
TCCATCATAATCCATATCTATATATATTTTTAATGCTTCATATGTTTCTGTACTTGTCCAATATGTTCCAAAGTTTTTCTTCCTAATTGAATCTATTACTGATTTAGGATTATATATTCTATAATCACCTACTATATATCCATTATACCATCTACTCATTTCGTCAAAATCTACATCATATTTATTACATAAGTTTTTAACTTCATCAGTAGTAAAACCTGTATACTTTGATAAATCAGCCATTTCTATCATTGAATATTCATCAAACATATTAAGTGCAGAATGAGTACCATATTTCTTTATTGGTAATATTCCTGTCATATATACTAAAGCTACATACTTCCTATCTTTAAATAAATTTCTTAGAAAATCTAAATATTTATTTTGTAATTCTTTATCATTTTGAGCTTCTCTAAATATACAATCCCATTCATCTACTACAAAGATAAATTCTTTATTATCTTCTACATATATTTCTTCTAATGCATCAGCTAGTACTGTTGTTTCATCACTTATTACATTACTATAATATTTTCTTAATTCATTTAATACTTTATTTTGTATATAATTAGTAAGATCATCAATATTATCTACACTACTCAAAAACTGTTGAATATTCAAACTAATAACATTATATTTATTTAAATATTCTTTATAAGATTTAGATTTACTAATTTCATATTTTTTAAATAAATCACTAGAATCAACACTACAATCATAATATGCACATAACATTTCTGCAACATAAGTTTTACCAAATCTTCTTGGTCTTGATACACATATATAACCTAACTTTGTGTCTAATACATTATTTGTATATTCTATTAATCCTGTTTTATCCACATATATACCTGTATTTATACTTTTACTAAAACCTTTATTTCCTGGATTTAAATATATTCCCATATTCTCCCTCTTTTCTTAACTTAATTAAATTATATAATATTACATTTTGCATGTCAATTGAATAAAAATATTTAAACAAAATATAGTTACAAAATTAACTAATTAATTTTGTAACTATCACTATCTATATTAAGACATAATCTTATTTTTATATTCTAATCTTAATTTATCAGAAATTGTAACTATAAATTCAGAATTAGTTGGTTTAGCCTTATCTATATCTACACTATGTCCAAAAATATCTTCCATTAAATCCCAGTTTCCTCTATTCCAGCTAACTTCTATTGCATGTCTTATTGCTCTTTCTACTCGAGAAACTGTAGTGTCGAACTCACTTGCGACACTCGGATACAACTCCTTTGTAATTGCTCCTACCATATCAGGATTATTGTACAATAGGATTATCGCCTCCCTAATATATTGATACCCCTTAATATGTGATGGAATACCAAGTTCATGTAATATCTTTGAAACACTAATTTGTAAATTATTATATAATAAATTCAAAGATTTACTTTTACCACTTTCATTAGATAAAGCTTTAATTCTATTTTCCAAATCAATAAGTTCAAATGGTTTTAATATAAAATAATTAACACCATATTCTGATACTTTTCTTATAGTATCTGCATCATTAAATGCAGTAACAATAATGATCTTTTTATCTATATTGTTTTCTTTAATCTTTTCTAATAGATAAAGACCATCTTTCTTAGGAAGAATTAAATCCATAATAATTAAATCATAATCTTTTTGCTTATTAATTATTAAATCCAATCCATCACTACCATTACTGGCACTTAATACAACTTTAATACTAGCGTGACTACTAAAATACTCCCTTAACATACTGCACAAACTTTCATTATTATCTATCAATAAAATTCGTGTATCTTTCATCATATATCTCCCTTCATATTCTACTAATACCACGCACACTTATTATACAACATAAAATATTAATATTACTAGAGTTTTTTTTAGCTAGTTTTGTAATATTATGTCGATTTTACACGAATTTTACACAAAAGTTTTCCACATATTTGTGGAAAACAATAAATATTTGATATTTTTTAAAATCTAATGTAGAAAAATTATGAATTATTAATCATATTTATTATCTTAATCATCTCATCTATATTACTAGAAGAATTACCAACTAAAAATCCATCACAATTTTCTACACTCAATATATCATGTAGATTTTTTGAATTAATACTACCACCATATAATACATCTACATTTATCTTATATGCACTATAAAATAAATTTTTAATAAAATCAATTGTATCACTAATTTCTTCAGAAGAAGGCATCATACCAGATCCAACAGCCCATAATGGTTCGTAAGCTATAATCAAATTATTCATATCTTCTCTATTTAAATCTTTAAATATATCTAGTATTTCTCTTCTTAATACTTGTTTTTTACTTCCCATAAGCTTATCTTGCTTATCTTCACCAATACAAACTATTGGAATAATTCTATCAGAAAAACAATTTTTAATTTTACTATTTATAATATCTGTTGTATCACCAAAATTATTTCTTAACTCTTTATGTCCAACTATACAATATTTAACACCAACTTCTTTTAACTGACTAGAACTAACTTCTCCAGTATAAGCTCCTTTTTCATGAACAGAAACATTTTGGCTACCTAACTTAAATTGTCTATTAGCAAAAAATGGTATATGTATATAACTAGGACATATTATAATATCTATATTACCATAACAATAATTTTCTATATTTTTAATATAATCTTTAATATCTTCTATTTGCATATTCATCTTAAGATTCGCTATCAGTTTTTTCCCCACTTTTATTACCTACTTTCTTTTGATTAAAAATATTTAATATTCCAAGATTAGCTCTATAATTTTCTATTGCTATTTTATATACATCTAAAACTCTTTCTGCATAATATTTAGATGAAAACTGATTAGATGATATTCTTGCTTGTTTTGATAATCTTTTTAAATAATCTCTATCTTCATACAAATCAAATATAATATTTTTATAATCTTTTTTAGTTTCAAATAATTTACCATTTAAATCATCAATTATAACATTTTTAAAACTTTCATCATTTATAGCAACAGGAGGCACAGATGATGCCATAGCTTCTATTATAGTAAGACCCTGTGTTTCAGTCTTAGAAGATGAAACAAAACAATGAGCTAACTGATAATATTTTGGTACATCATCCCATGGAATTTTTCCAGTAAATATTATATTATCTTGAAGATTATACTTATTTGTTAATTCTTTATACTTATTTGCATCTGGTCCATCACCAATTATTAATAATTTAATATTTTTATATTTTTTTGCTATATCTCTTTGTGCATCTATTATAAATTCCACATTCTTTTCACTTGCTAACCTACCAACAAATAATATTATAAAATCATCTTTCTTAAGTCCAATACTATCTCTTAAATCATTAATTTTACTAGCTGTAAATTTTTCTTTATAAAACCTATCAATTTCTATACCAGTAGGTACAATATGTACATTTCTTCTTAATTTATATTTATCTTTAAAAAGATCATAAGCTTTTTTTGTTGGTACAATAAGTTCAGATATAGTTTTATCACAATAGAATAATGTAAGATATTCAACAATCTTTTTACTAGTATGATTAAAATATCCTTTAGTTATATAATGAATATAATCTTCATACATAGTATGATATGTATGTACTAATGGAATTTTAAATTGTTTAGAAATAATACGAGCAAATGTTCCAACACTAAATTCAGTATGTGAATGAATAACATCTAGTTTCCACTTTTTAATTTTATTAATACATCTTACAGGATATATACCACTTATTCTATAGTCATATATATGAACAGGAACACTAGGTATTTTAATAATATGTCCATTTTCTTCATAACTATATTTAGTAGAATCATTATTTAGTGTTACAACAAATACTTGATGTCCTAATTTTTGTAATGATTTTTTAAGCATTAAAATACTTGTAGATACACCATTTATATGTGGTGGATACGTATCAGTAAATAAACCTATTCTCACAGAATCACCTCGAATTTTTTTTATTTATCGTTGCAAGAGCAAGTGCTCCAATTATCATACCAAAATAATATGTTATAAATCTCCAAATTATTATTATAGTAGATGTAATATAGTTTACTATATATACACCAAAAAATCTAGAAAAAGAATATTCTAATCCACCACTACCACCAGGTATTGGTACAAATGAACCAATAAGCATTACATATGCAGTACCAACAAAACTAATTAAATAACTTATACCTACATCTTTTGATATCGATAGTGTTATTATATATGGTATTGAATATAAAAATATAAATGCTATAAAATTATATATAAAACACTTTAAATATATCATCTTATTATCTTTTATTTCACATGCACTATTATAAAATTGTTTAATTGTTTTATTTAAGCTCTTTTTAGTTTTAGTTTTATTCTTAACTAGTTTAAATTTATGTAATATATCAACACATTTTGAAAGTATAAAGTTATCAAACCTATGTGTAAAACTTATTATTAACAATACAACCATAACTAGAAAGTTAATAGTAAAACCTAAAAATGTTAATTTAGATAATAATGGTATTTTATCAAACATACCAAACATATGATTACACACTAAAGCAAATAATCCAAATAATATTAAAACAAATTGATATACTACAAAATTCTGTATTACAATAGCAGTTGACTTAGATACTGATAATCCCTCTTTTGATAGAAAATATATCTGTACAGGTTGTCCACCAGTTGAAAATGGTGTAGTACCATTAAATAAAACTGTTATTAATGAATTTCTTATTGTTTTAAAAAAATTAAATTTATTATTAAAATGTCTAATCATAGTATGAAGTGATAAGCATCTTAATAGTCCATATATACCCATAAATATAAATGCAAGCAGTATATACCATAAATTAAGTGAACTAATAACATGTATTACTTCAATAAAATTATCTTTAAGTGTGAAGAATAAAATAACTAGTAATATACTAAAAATTATTATAAATGTTTTTTTTTTAATATATTATATTCACCAATATCCTCAATATTTTCTATTCCAGGTAAACTACCACCTTCAAGTAGCTTTAAGCTAGCACCTCCACCAGTTGATATATGTGAAAACTTATCTTCTAGTCTAAACATTTTTATTGCAGAAATACTATCACCACCACCAACAATAGTAATACCTAAATTTTCTGCAGTAGCACGTGCAATTGCTTTTGTACCATTTTGATAATTTTTAAATTCAAATACTCCCATTGGGCCATTCCAAATTATTTGTTCTGCATCTTTAATATATTTTTTAAATATTTCAATTGATTTTGGTCCTATATCCATTACAATATCATTATCTGATATGTCAGATATATCTTTTATATTACCAGATACATCCTTAAATTGATCTGATACTACAAAATCTATTGGTAATATTATTTTATTTGAGTATTTTGACAATATATTTTTACAAAAATCTATACTATCTTTATCAATTAGAGATTCACCCATATTATATCCCTCTGATAATAGAAAAGTATTACACATTCCTCCACCAATTAAAATATAATCAGCTTTAGTTACTAAACTTTCTATTAATTTAATTTTATCGGATACTTTCGCACCACCAAGTATTACTACAAAAGGATTATCTGGATTTTCTATTGCAGGTAGCATTGATTTTAATTCTTCTTCAATTAAAAAACCAACTCCACTTTCTAAAAATTTAGAAATACCATAGTTTGATGCATGACGTCTATGTATTGTTCCAAATGCATCGTTTATAAATATATCACCTAAACTAGCCCAATATTTTGCAAGTTCTAAATCACAACCACTTTCTAAATTACCATCAACATCTTCATATCTAGTATTCTGAAGAAGTAATATCTGTCCATTTTTTAAATTAGCACACGCATCTTCTACTTCTCTTCCTCTAGTATTATCAACAAATTTAATTTTCTTTTTCATTAATTTTACTAATTCATTATATACAATACGCATATCATTTTTATTTTTATCATCTTCAGTTTTTACTTTTCCTAAATGTGACATCAATATTACTTTTGCATTATGTCTAATAGCATATTTTATTGTTTCTAAACTTTTAACTATTCTAGTATTATCAGTAATTTTACCATCTTTAATTGGTACATTGAAATCACATCTTATTATTACTCTTTTATTCTTTAAGTTAAAATCTTTAATTGTCTTTTTCAAAATACTCATCCTCCAAAGCATATCCGATATTAGTATATCACAAATAAATCATAAAATGAATATTTAAATAAAAATTTATTCCATAACAAAAAAGAATACAAAATATGTATTCAATTATATATTATAAATTACAGAAATATTTAGCTGTTCTAACCATTTGACATGAATAACTCATTTCATTATCATACCAAGCAATTATTTTAATTAATTGTCCACTTGGTGAATCTAACAATTGTGTTGATAAAGCATCAACTATAGCTCCATGTGATTCTCCAATTACATCAGATGATACTATTGGATCATATGTTATATCTATTGTTTCATTTTTATTTTCTAAAATACATTTATTAACTTCTTCAATAGATACATTTCTTTCTAATTCCAAAGTTAAGTCAACTACTGAACCAGTTGAAGTAGGAACTCTTAGTGCTACTCCATCTAATTTACCATTTAATTCAGGAATTACTAAGCCAAGTGCTTTTGCAGCTCCTGTTGAAGTAGGTACTATATTGAATGAAGCAGCTCTTCCTCTACGAGCTCTAATTCCTTTTTTGTGTGCAACATCAAGTGTAGATTGATCATTTGTTATCGCATGTACAGTTGTCATAAATCCTTTTTTAATTTTAAAGTTATCATTCATTAATTTTGCTACTGGTGCTAAACAATTCGTAGTACAACTTGCAGCAGAAATAACTTTTTCACTACCATCTAATGTTTCATGATTTACATTATAAACTATTGTCTTAATATCTCCTTTAGCAGGTGCAGATATAATAACTTTTTTTGCTCCAGCATTTATGTGTGCCATAGATTTTTCCTCTGATGTAAATAAACCTGTACATTCAAATACTAAATCGATATCCAATTCACCCCATGGTAATTGATTAGGATCAGTTATTGAATATACTCTTATCTTTCTTCCATCAACAATTATGTTTTCATCATCAAAACTAATATCTTTATTATATTTTCTATGACTTGTATCATATTTAAGTAAATATGCTAAATCCTCTGGCTTAGTTAAATCATTGATTGCCACTACTTCAAGATCACTATCTTCTTCCATAATTCTGAATACTAATCTTCCAATTCTTCCAAATCCATTTATTGCAATTCTTTTCATGATATCATCCTCTTTCTATATATAGTCTATCAAAGTTTAATCATAAAAACAACTATTTCCAATAAATTCTCTTAAAATTGAATCAGCTGGTACATATTCTGCAGGTATTGGGAAAAACATTCTTAAAAATTCAATAAGTCTTTTTGCTACATGATAATATTCATTATCTATAGGTACTGAATATAAAAGTGATTCAACATATGTCTTAATAACACCAACTTCATATGCAAGTGCTGTATTAAATACATAATCAGCTTCATCTTGAAAACAGAAAATAAATTTTTCCTCTGCTTTTTTAACTTTTTCCCAT
>CANRKE010000057.1 GCA_947631135.1 uncultured Bacilli bacterium
AAACCCTTATATTATTCATGATATATTATATGTCTAAAAACTTTAAATCCATTATTTAGAATTATAATAATTTTATCGATAATAGTATCTGTCAAAATTTAATATAAAAGTATTGTATCAAAAACATTTGTTTGATATAATTACACTAGGAATACTTAGTTAGTTTAGGTACTATTCTCCTTTACTTTTTAAAGTGGAAGGAGGTGAAGTTATGAAAAAAACAGAGAAATATCTTTGTACTATCATAATACTCCTTATTATTGTGATTTTAATCATACTAGTAAAAATAGTACCAACTGTATAGGTCGGTACTAATCTAAGATTTGGAATAGTGCCTAACTCACCAAAATTAGGTATTCCTTTTTTATTTTATGCAAAATCTTTTGTTAAATGCATAATAGCACAAATATAATATTTTTTTATATCTTTACTCGAATTTTCAGAGTTTACTATCAATATGGTGTCCTGGAAGGGATTCGAACCCCCGACCGTGCGCTTAGAAGGCGCATGCTCTATCCAGCTGAGCTACCAGGACAAACTGCAAATTTAAATTGCAAATAGATAATATCATAAAATTCAAAATTATTCAACACTTTTAAATACACTTTTTGAAATTTCTTTATTTCCAACAGTAAAAATCACTTCATCTACATCTAAATTATCTCTCATAGAATAAGCAATTGCATCTTTTACCTCATCACTCATATTCATTGTTGCTATATCATCTATTAAATATTCATTAAATTCTAAATTAAGTATTTTACTATCTAAAGTATAATTAATCAATTTAGTATTAGAATTTAAAAAACTCATTAGATTCTCTTCATATGTTGGCGCACTAGTTAATTCATCAATAATTATCTTGACTTTATCTTCACTACTATTTATATATTTTGTAACAGGAACATAATAAAGATTATCATTAAATTCTTTAGTATAATATACATTTACACTTACAACATCTTTATAATTACTTATATCTACATTCTTATTAATTCCATAATTTCTACTCAATATTTCTGGTAAGAATTTATTACTATTAGGAAGTTTAGTAAGCATATCACCATCAACATAAATTAAAACGTTATTAACACCCTCAATACTTGTCAAAGTATAACAAATTGCTTCTATCATCTTTTCTTCATATTTTTCACTAATTTCTAATATATCTTTTGAAAAATCTACTTTAATTACACCATTATCAAAATTTATATCATTAATTGTAGTACCAGCAGGTATTATTGGCTTAAATCCATTAGGAATAATATCTTGTTTTTCACCATCTATAATAAGTGCATTAACAAGTTCCCTTGCTTTCTTACAAATATCTTTAGTATTACTAACTACAATATTAGTCATTGCAATATATTCATTATTATCCATTAAAAATATTTGATTTAAATTCTCAGTATTTATAGTTTCATACTCTATAGATTTTTCAACATTTAAATCTTTAATACTATTTGGAAACATATACATAAGTAATAATATTATAAGTGTAAAACAAGATATAGATAATTTTCTAATAGAAATTCTTTTTAACATGAATTTCACCTCTAATAGATTTTATGTAATTATTATATAAAAATGAAAAAAAGTGCACAAAATACACTTTTTATTTAATAGATAATTCACCTAATCTTAATAATTCAATAACAGCTTGAGCTCTACCTTTAACACCAAGTTTTTGCATTGTATTTGATATATGGTTTCTTACAGTTTTTTCACTAATATTTAATTTAGAAGCTATTTCTTTTGTAGTCATATTATCTATCAACAAATTAAAAACTTCTTTTTCTCGTTTAGTAAGCAATCCACTATTCATTTGTTCCCTTCCTTTCCTCAAATTAGAGGTGGTATTTTTAATTTCACTCATAGTAATATATGTAAAAATAAGCATTTTGTGAATGCTTATTTATGATATGTTTCATTATTATTTATTTTAAATGATCTATATATTTGTTCTAATAACATTACTCTAAATAGTTGATGAGGAAATGTTAATTTAGAAAAAGAAATTGATAGATTACACATTTTTTTAATCTCATCACTCAAGCCACATGACCCACCAATAACAAATGTAATATTACTATTATATATAAATGTATTAGATATCATTTTAGAAAACTCAATACTATTATACATATTACCATTAATATCCAAACATATTAAATAATCATTTTTAGTTAAATATTTTAATAATTGTTCTTTTTCTTTATCTAAAGCTATAGATTCAATATCAGTATTATAATCTTTAACCTCAATAATCTCAATTTTAGTATATTTACTAATTCTTTTAACATATTCATCTATTGCACTTTGCAAATACTTTTCTTTAATCTTACCAACGCAAACAATTTTAATCATAGTTATACCTCTATTAATATACTTTCTTTTTGTTTTGCAACTTCAATATGTTCTATTTCTTTATTTTCTTTTAAAAGAGCACGATTGAGTGATGAGAGTGCTAAATCTTCAGTATTATTTTCTTCTGATAAATGTGCAAGTATAATATGTTTTGTATTATCTCCTGATATCTTTGATAAATAATATGCACTATCTTTATTAGATAAATGTCCTCTATCTCCTAATATTCTTGTTTTAATATGATGAGGATAACTTCCATTCATAAGCATCTCTACATCATGATTACTTTCAAATATATAAATATCTTTATTTAATATTGCTCTAAAATATTTTTTATTTATATACCCAGTATCAGTAATATAAACTACAGATTTATCTCCTTCAACTATATATCCATTTGAATCAGTAGTATCATGAGATGTTTTAATAACTTTAATTAACATCTCTTTAATATATATAATAGGTTCATTAATATATTCAATATTATCTACATCATAATCTATATCATCTTTCATTAATTCACTCATATAAACAGGTACCTTGTGTTTCTTATTAAATGTCTTTAACCCAGATACGTGATCAGTATGAGTATGTGTTATTAATATTGCATCTAACTCATCACAACTTACACCATAACTATTTAATTTTCTTTCCAAAGAAAGACAGGAAATTCCAATATCGATTAATATTTTTGTATTATTATATTCAATATATGTTGAATTTCCTTTAGAGCCACTTGCTAAAACTATTACTTTCATTAATAGTATTCTAGAGGATTATGTGGTGTTCCACTTTGGTATGGAGCTCCACCAGTCCATATTTCATAGTGTAAGTGTGTACCTGTAGATGAACCGCTGTTTCCCATTTCAGCAATTTGTTGTTTTCTTGAAACAACTTGTCCTTCTTTAACTAATGATTTAGCTAAATGTTCATAAGCTGTAAAGTATCCATTATTATGATTTATATATATATAATGTCCTCTACCACTATCATATCCTACTTTATAAACTGTACCATTATTTGATGCATAAACCGGTGAACCATATCCAGTACCACTTATATCTATACCTCTATGTAATCTACCCCAACGATATCCAAATGGACTAGATAATGTATATCCTTGAATTGTTGGCCAAGCCCATGATGCTGTATCCCCAACAGTAGGTATTACTTTTCCACCTTTAACATATACTTCATTTACTACTGGCTTTAATTCTTCACTTGAAACAGTAACAACTGTTTGAATTTCACCATTTACATATTTAATTTTTTGAGTAACACGATCCAATCCATCTTCCCCTGCTCTATCAACATAATCATTACCAACTAATAATGATGGATCATATTTTATTTCTTGTTCATAATTTTTAACTTTATCTTCAACAATATGTTGTTCCAATACTACACTAAATTGTGGATTGATAAGACCAATATTAACAACTTGTCCTTGATATAACAAATTATCTTTACTAGTAAATTCTGGATTAGCAATTAAAAATTCTTCTGCACTTAATTTATTATTAAATGCTACTTGTTCAATCGTATCACCATAATTAACAGTATATGTAGCTTGTTTTTCTGTAGTACCAAATAATAATTTCATTGTCATACTATCTATATCAGTAAATATTTCATTATCAACTGATATAGTGTCTTTTTTTATTGTTATTTCTTCTTCAATATCAACATTTTCTATTAACGAACCAGTATCTTTTATTTCTACTTGTTCATTATTTAAATATAGATTGTATTGATCTTTATCTACAAATGTTGTAATTATTTTATTAACTGAATCTATAAATATATTTTTATCTAATACATAAAAATGTTTAATATCTTTTTCATCATCTGGATTCTTAATTGATATTTCATATCCATCAATAGTAAATGGCTTTTTATCTTCCATCTTTTTATATATTTCTTCTATACTTGATATTTTAGGTGAGAAAGTTTTATATTTTTTAATCTTTAATCCCTTAGGTGCATAAACTTTTTTAACATTATATTTCTTTTTTAATTTATTTTGCATTTTATCAATATAATTTTCAAGTTCTTCTTTTGATTCTATCATACCTAGATTTTCACCATCTAAATATACTTGATAAACTTCTTTTACAATATCCTTAGTAAATCCAAAAAAGAATAAACTACTAAAAACTATTAATATTAATAATATTTTCTTATACATTTATATCCTCCTCATCTATATCTTTTTCATAGTCTGAAAATGTAGACATATTTCTTTTAAATAATAAATTAATTGTATCAGTTGCTCCATTACGATGTTTTGCTATTATAAGTTCACTTAAACTTATATTTGGATCTATTTGTGCTTTTTTATTATAATAATCATCTCTATATAAAAATCCTATTATATCTGCATCTTGTTCTATTGAACCAGATTCCCTTAAATCACTCATCATAGGTCTTTTGTCATCTCTTTGTTCAACAGCACGCGACAATTGTGCAAGTGCGATTACAGGTACATCAAGTTCTAGTGCCATAGTTTTAAGTAATCTCGATATTTCAGAAACTTCCATTTGACGATTAGTAGCATATCTTGCTGAACCACTTAAAAGTTGTAAGTAGTCGATTATAACTATACCTAATCCATCATCACTAGATGCTAATCTCCTACACTTCGCTCTTATATCACCTACTGATGCACCAGGTGTATCATCTATATACATCTTTGAATCAGCTAATGTCGATACAGCTTCACTAACACCAGCCCAATCTTCATTTTCCAAATTACCAGTTCTTATTTTATTACCTTCAATTTGACCTAGCGAAGATATCATACGCATTGCAAGTTGTTCAGCACTCATTTCGAGATTGAATAGTGCAACAGTTTTACCAGAGTTAATCGCAATATTTGTTGCAACATTAAGAGCAAAAGCAGTTTTACCCATTGCAGGACGAGCAGCAATTACTATAAATTCACCACCATGAAGTCCACTAGTTAATTCATCTAACTTGGAATATCCAGTTGCAAGTCCTGTTATATTACCACCATTTTTTGATAGTTCTTCAAGCATCATTTGAGCCTTATTTACAACTTGACTTATAGATTTAAATTCTCCGCCCTTACGGTTTTTAACTATATTAAATATTTTCTTTTCAGCTTCATCTAGTATTTCATTTGTACTATCTTTTGCATCATAACTAGTTGTTGCTATTTCTGTAGAAACATCAATTAATCTTCTAAGAATAAATTTATCTCTTACTATTTCTATATATGAATCAATATTAACTGCAGATGGAACAGAATTTACAACATCTGTAATATAGTCTATACCACCAACTTTATCTAAATATTTCTTACCCTCAAGTTTATCACTAACTGTCATGATATCAATAGGCTTCTTGTCATCAGCAAGTTCTTTTAACACTTCAAATATTTTAACATGATTATCTAAATAAAACATCTCTGGATATAATTCTTCTACCGCACGATTTACCGCATATTTAGACATAAACATCGCACCAATAACTGATTGTTCTGCTTCAATACTATGTGGTAAAATTCTCTCTTGCATGACATCACCTACTTTCTATATATTTTTTTTATTTGCTTTTAATATGTATCTTTAAGTTTGCTATTACATCTTTTCTTAAATTTATTTTAACATCATGATATCCTAATGCTGTTATAGGATTATCCAATATTATTTTCTTTTTATCAATTTTAATATTATTATTTTCTAATTCTTTAACTATCTGTTTAGTTGAAACACTACCAAACGTATTTCCCTCTTTAGATGAGTTTAATGAAAATTCTAGTGTTAATCCCTCTATTTGTTTTTTAATACTTTCACATTTCTTTTTATCTTCTTGATCATTTTCTTCTCTTATTTTAATATCTAAATCTAATCTATTTTTACTAGACTTTGAATATTTAACGGCATATCCATTTTTAATAAGATAATTTATTGCATACCCATCTTTAAATTCTTTTATTTCATCCTTTTTACCTTTACCTTTTAAATCTTTAATAAATATTACTTTCATTTAATCATCCCCTATATTTATCTAAAATTTTAATAAGCATATTATGTGCATCTTCTAGTGTAGTATTAAACATTTGGCATGCAGCATCTGTTTTATGTCCACCACCATTTAATTTCTTCATTATATATTCAACATCTACACTTCCCATACTTCTCGCACTTATACCAATAATATTTGTATTTATTTTTGCAATTGTAAATGATGCTTCAACACCATCAAATTGTAGTGTACTATCTGAAATTTTTGCTAGTTCTTCCTTTTCATATATTTGATTACTACTTCCCACAGTTATTGCATATATCTTATCGTATATTTCTGTTTTAAATATTAATTTTTGCATTTGTTTATAGTTTAGTAAATCTTCTTTAAGTAAATATTGTACTTCTTTTGCTTCTGCACCATTTTTTGTTAATTTAGCTGCCACTTCATGTGTATTCGCACTAGTTTTTAATGTAAATTTATTTGTATCAACAGTTATACCTGCAAGCATTACTGTTAGTATATAATTTGGTACTGAAATGTTTTCTAGTTCAATAAAATCATACACTATTTCTGATGTTGAACTTGCCTCATCATCTATATATTTAAGTATTGGCTTATTTATAGTTTTACTTTCTATATGATGATCTAGTATTACTATATCACTAAAAATATTATATATTTCTTTGTTTTGAGACATATCTTTTTTATGATGATCAATCATTACTAGCAATGTTTTTTTAGTATTATCTATATCATCTAATTTTTCAAATGAAATATTTAAATTTAAACTTTTAATTTTATTAAGTGCTCTACCAACACTTAATTCTGGTGTTGTTTCTTCATAATTTATTATTATTTGTTTATTATACTTTGCTAATACTAAATACATACCTAATGACGCACCTAATGCATCTAGATCTATTTCATTATGTGGAATTAAGATAACCTGTTCATAATCAGAAATCATATTAGTTAATTTATCATAAAATGTCTTTCTTTCTACTTTCAAATTTATCACCACCAGGTATATTCATTATACAACATTTTATGATAAAAAAAAACTGTAAGTTTAAAAAACTTACAAAATTAACAATGAAATTTTATACGCAATAATTAAAAAGACAATTCATGTCTTTCTAATTATGAAGTGTACCCAATAGAATAGACAAGTAAAAAAAAGGGAATGGTAATTTC
>CANRKE010000058.1 GCA_947631135.1 uncultured Bacilli bacterium
TCTAAATCTGCTAGTTGTTCTGGCAAACTAATATCTGTTATATTGATATCAACAAAAGCTTTAGCTGTTCCTGTATTGTTTACTTGAAAACTTATCTTGCTTGCTTTTTCCTTTATATCTTTATCATATATTGGTTGTATATTATCCAGTCTTACTGAATCCAAATTATCATCTTCATAACTTATTAATAGTGTTCCAGCTTTTACTGAATTAGCTGGTGTTTTATTATTAGCTGATAAATATGCATATGTTATTCCAACGATTAGAATTAATACTAGTGCTATCGCACCTATTATTACACTTACCTTTTTCTTATTATTTTCTTTTTCCATTTTAATCCACAATCCTTTCAATAATAATTTAAAAAAAGCTTACCTAAATTTTAGGTAAGCTTAAGGCTTATAAAAAGTTTACTATTAGTTAACTAATATTCACCCCCCCCAACACGAACATATGTTTGTACATATTTCTTTATGGAGAGGGCTTACCCTATTCCTATTACACTCCCATATTATCAAATTTTTTTGATATGTGCAAGTACTTTTTACTTATTTTTGAATTTTATTGTAAAATTATACTATTTCTTAACCTTTTCAATAACACATTCATGCTTCTTAGTTTCTTTATTGTAATTTATTCCAACAAGTAGTATTTATCCTTTTTCTTTATTTGATCTAACGCATCCAAAGCTGTCTTATCATATATCTATCTTTTTTCTTGGTATAGATGTTAAGTTTCATAAATTTAGATATATTCCCATATCATCCCTCTTTTTTAACTAGTTAAATTATATATATCCTAATTCAAAGTAATAAACATTAATTTTTAAATATCAAATAAATTAAAAAATTAAAATAAATAGATTAACATATATAAAAATTTATTGTATAATTATTCTATGGTAATAATTATTGGAAAGATAATTATGAATAACATATTGAAATATTAAAAGTATATTAACCTATAAAAGTTAAGATTTTTACAATTATGTATTGTTATATAAAATGGAAGGAATTGATCAATAATATGAAAAAAAAATCTAAAAAATCACATAGTAAAAATATATTTAAGAAGATTTTTGTTGTTATATTATTTTTTATATGTTTATTTATATCTGTATATTCAGTAGCTAAAATTAGAAAATGGTTAAAAGATAATAAAGATATTAATGAAACAATAAATAAAATTAATGATATAACTGATATTAATGAGATTGATGATGAAGAGGATGTTGAATATATAGATGATGAAAAAGAATTAAGTAAGGATAGTCTATATTGGTATTTTGTAAATATGCCACTTATAGATGTTGACTTAAAAAAATTAAAACAGGAAAACAATGATACTATTGGGTGGATTAAAGTAAATGGAACAAATGTCAATTATCCATTTGTACAAACAAATGATAATAGCTATTATTTAAATCATTCATTTGATAAAACAAAAAATGATGCTGGATGGGTATTTGCTGATTATAGAAATGATTTTGACATTCTTAATAAAAATAATATTATATATGCACATGGAAGACTTGATAATACTATGTTTGGAACTTTAAAAAAGACTTTAGATAAAAAATGGTATACAAACAAAGATAATAATGTTATTAGAGTATCTACTGAAAAAAATAATACTTCATGGCAAATATTTAGCATATATCATATACCAACTACTAACGATTATATAAAAACCTTTTTTGAAAATAATTCTAGTTTTACATCATTTTTAGATACAATAAAAAATAGAAGTATACATAACTTTAATGTTAATTTAAATGAGAATGATAAGATACTTACTTTATCTACATGTTATAACAAAAAAGAAAAATTAGTAATACATGCAAAATTAATAAAAATAGATAAAAAATAAAACTCTAGTACTATACTAGAATTTTTTATTAATTATTAATCTTTTGGTGAACTTTATAAGAATTAACATCTAATGCTTTAAAAGTATAACCTAAGGCTTGTCCTTCCTTAATTATTTGTTCAACTGCATTTACACTAAATTGCTTTGTATCATGCTGCAATGATATTACAGTAATACCTTTCTTCATTCCAGCAATTACGTTACTAGCAACCACACTAGAACTAGTAGTTGCTCCCGCATCTCCACTAGATACGTTCCAATCAAAATATGCATATCCACGTGATGTAAGTTCATTAGTAATATTTGTCATAATACCACTTGAATATTTCCTACTTACTGTATTTGAACTTCCTCCTGGTAATCTAACTATTTTTGAATATTCTCCAGTTTGTTGTTTTATTACTTCATTCATACTATTTAAATCATTAAAGTAATTGTCTAAACTACTATATATATAATCATACTTATGTGTATAAGAGTGTATTGCAACAGTATGTCCTTCATCATGTTCTCTTTTCATTAAATACGCATAATTTGGATATTGATTTGTTACAAAAAATGTAACTTTAGCTCCATATTTACTTAAAACATTAAGTAATCCCTCAGTATATTTACTTGGGCCATCATCAAATGTTAAATATATTATTTTATCTCCACTAGATACATTTTTAACTTTTGTATAAACTTTAACATTTCTAGTTATATTCTCTTCATTTCCTGCTTTATCTACAACTTTATATACAACAGTATAATTTCCATCTTTTGATGTATCAACATTATTTTGAACATTTATATTTGCAGTAATGTCTCCATCACAAAAATCTTGCGCACTCGCACCTAAATCAGTATATGTTGTACCAGATTGGATAGTAATATTTGTATCCCCATTAAGTGTAATAGTGGGTTTGTCTATATCTTTATATTCAACTTTAATCTTTTTGATGGCTTTATTTTTATTAGAATCACTAACAGATAAAACAAGTTCATTTTCATTTAATTTTTTATCGACTTTATCTGTTATATCGCCATCTAAATTATCTATTGCCTTATATTCAAGATTATATTTATCACTATCAGGACATACGTTGATAATTTCTACATTATCTGTTTCAATATTTGGTTTTTCTCTATCAACAACTTTAACAATCTTTTTAACTTTTTTCTTATGTGCCTTATACTTTATATTATATGTTAATGTATAATTCTTAAGTTTTGATGTATCAATATTATATTTTTTTTCTAATTTAATATTGTCAACTTTTTTAAATCCAAATATACCATTACCATACTTAACATTAAGTGATGTATCTTTATATTTACTATTATAATCTACAATTTCTTCAACAACATTTTTTTCTTTATCATAATTATCAATTTTAAAATTTTGCTTTAAAATAAAGATATATAATAATACTGAAAATATAATAGCCGATAATACAATACTAACATTTATTAATATTTTCCTACTTTTCATAACTAAACTTCACCTACAACAAATATTAACTTTTACAAGATACTATATCAATAATTTTATCTAGTCTATCTATAACTGTAAATCCATTTGCTTCAAGTTCTGTATTAAACCTAACACCAATACCCCCACTTTTTTCCCACTCAACTAAATTACCTTTATAATCATCTATCAAATAAGAATCATTAGTATGTACCATTTTAGTTTTACTAATCTTTTTAGGTACAGGTATAAAAGTAATATCTTTAAAATATTTTCTGATATACTCTATTTTTGCAATTGCCTCATCTAAACTATTAACATGTGATAATATATTAACATTAAATAACTTACTATCTATTATTTTTTGTATACAGTTAATACTATCATTTATTGGTAAACAATCTTTTAAAAATTTATGCCAATTTAAGTTTTGATAATATTCCATTATTTTTATCGGATTGTCCATTATTCCCATTTTATTCATAACTTTATAACTAACTTCTATTGTATTTAATATTACTCCATCAAAATCAATATACAAATTTTTTATATTACTACTCATTTTAAACCTCCATCTAATTTAAGTGCTAAATCCTTAATTTTTCTAAATTTATGATTAAGTCCAGATTTTGTAATGCTTTTATCTGTTTCTAATGAAATTATTTCAGATAACTCAACTAGCGACGATTCTGGATACTTTCTTCTATATTCCATTACTTCTATAGTTCTTTCATCTAATAGGTTAACTGCATCATACTTGTATATTGTATCAATATACTTTAGTTGTCTATTTGCTGTATTAATAGTTTTTTCTACATTTGCTTGTTCACAATTATTAAGTCTATTAGTCATATTTACTTGATCCCTATATACTCTTATATTTTCAAAATATAAAACAGAATTATATGCTTTAATTAATTTAAGAAAATCAGATATTTTTTCAGATTCTTTAATGTATACCATGTAATTTTTAGTTCTAGATATAACCTTACTATTTAGATTAAATTCATTTAATAAATCATTAAAAAAGTAAGCATTTTCTTTATTTTTAATTAAAAACTCTAAATGATATCTACTCTTTTTAGGATCATTAATGCTACCAACAGCCATAAATACTCCTGAAATATATGCTTTTTTCTCATCTATATTATCAATTATATAATCAGATACAATATTTTTATTGAATATTCCTAAATCTAATAATATATTTTTTTTATCAATATAATCTAATATATAAAAATTATTTTTATTAAAATTATATTTACGTCTAATAGTTATTTTAGGTATTGTATTATATAATTCTTTAATTAATTGATTATATCTTCTAGCTATATTAATATTTTCTGTTGCAATACTAAAATCATTATTAATTATAGTATTGTTAAGTATAAATGCTGATAACTCTGCAATATATTCTGTTCTACTTCTTTTAATGTTTAATATTTCATTTTTTACATCTTTAGTATACGACATTATTTATCCTTTATCAAGTATGAGAATATTTGAAATGCAGTTCTAAGTGAATCATGTCTAACTTGATTCTTTTCATTTATATAAACTAAATTATCAGCAATTACTTTAATATTTAACTTTTTTAAATTTTCAGAATCTATTCTAACTGGTTCTGATAACTCAAGTTTTTTATATCTATCTTGTATATCAATATCTATATATTTATTATTTACTATTACTGCATCTAAAAAGTTATCAGATACGTATTTATTTAATACCTTTATATAATCAGATACCATAAATCCATCTGTTTCACCATGTTCAGTCATTATATTACATACATATAATTTTTTTGCTTTACTTTGTATTATAGCTTCTTTTACTTCATCAACAATTATATTTGGAAGTATACTGGTATATAAACTACCAGTTGATAAAACAATTAAATCACTTGTTTTTATTGCTTCTAATACTTGTGGTATTACCTTAGGCTTTTCTTTGTAGTATACTTTTTCTATTTTTTTCCCTGCTTTTGTTATTTTAGATTCACCCTCTAGTATTTCTCCATCACTAGTCTTTGCCATTAACGTGGTAACTTCTTCTGTAAATGGTAATATTCTTCCTTCTATATTTAATATTTTAGAAAACGAGGATATTGCATCTACTAGGTTTCCAGTTATTTCCATCATTGCTGTTAAAAGAAGATTACCAACTGCGTGTCCATTTAAATCACTAGTAGTCTTAAACCTATATTGTAATAGTTTTTCTAGTGTTTCATCAGTTCTTGATAAACTTACCATTACATTACGTAAATCACCAATTGCTGGTATGTTAAATTCTTCTCTTAATCTACCAGTAGATGATCCATCATCACTTACTGATACTATTGCAGTTATATCAACAGGAAATTGCTTTAATCCTTTAAGTAGTGTTGATAGACCAGTTCCTCCACCCAAGACGACTATTTTTTTATTCATGCGTCTTCACCTTCTTCTTATTCAATATTATAATATTATCACATTAAAATCAATAATATTGCAATATTTTAATAAAAAAATTGAATTTTCTATTGATTTTATTTGCATAATAGTGTAGAATGAAATAGTAATTTGTTTTGGACCTGTAGCTCAGCTGGTTAGAGCGCACGCCTGATAAGCGTGAGGTCGATGGTTCAAGTCCATTCAGGTCCACCATTTTGATTTTTTTGAAATTTACTATTGATTTTTATAATATATTATAGTAAAATTAAGAAGTCAGATTTATTTGGCCCGTTGGTGAAGTGGCTTAACACACATGCCTTTCACGCATGCATTCACGAGTTCGAATCTCGTACGGGTCACCAAATTGATAGTAAACTCGAACATTCGGGTATTAAGAAAACGATTTTTTTAAATCGTTTTAATATTTTATATTAAAATTTCATAATTAATAATATACTCTGTTATTAAAGTAATAAACATAATCTAAATCCTTTAAAATATATTGATATATACTAGTTTAATTTTTTTATTTCTTTTAAATATATGATATATTATATGTAATATCTTTTATAGAAACGAGGTAATTATGAATTGGAAAATAGGTAATGTAGAAATAGCTAATAGAGTTGTATTAGCGCCAATGGCAGGATATTCTAACAGTGCATTTAGGAGAATAATAAAATCTATGGGTTGTGGATTAATTTATGCAGAAATGGTTAGTGATAAAGCAATATATTATAAAGATAAAAAAACTATTGATATGCTTTACATGACTGATAATGAAAGACCAATTGCTCAACAAATATTTGGTAGTGATGTTGAGTCATTTGTGTATGCTGCAAAAAAAGTGGTTGAGATAATGAATCCTGATATTATTGATATAAATATGGGATGTCCCGTTGCTAAAGTTGCACAAAGAGCAAATAGTGGCTCTGCACTTTTAAAAGAACCAGATAAGATATATGAAATTGTTTCAAATGTTGTTAATGCTGTAAATGTTCCGGTTACTGTTAAAATTAGAAGTGGATGGGACAAATCCAGTATAAATGCAGTTGAAGTTGCAAAAGTGATTGAAAAAGCTGGTGCAAGTGCAATTACTGTTCATCCAAGAACAAGAGCTCAAGGATATAGTGGCAATGCAGATTGGAGTATAATAAAACAAGTTAAAAATTCTGTTAATATACCTGTAATTGGTAATGGTGATATTAAGACAATTTACGATGCAAAAAGAATGCTTGATGAAACTGGTTGTGATGCAATAATGATAGGACGTGCAAGCTTAGGTAATCCATTTTTTATAAAACAAGTTGTTAAATATTTAGAAGATGGTACTATAATAGATGATGCTAACTATATTGAAAAAATTGATATGGCAATATATCATTTAAAGTTATTATTAGAATATAATAGTGAAAGAAAAGCAGTTCTTGAAATGCGTAGTATCCTTGCCTATTATTTAAAAGGGTTAAGAGGTAGTACTGATATTAAAAACAAAATTTTTAAATTAATAAACTCTAAAGATATAATTGATTTATTAAATGATTATAAAGAAAATTATAATAATTAAAAAGCAGATTAAACACCTGCTTTTTAATTAAGACTTACAACATATTATCTCGGATCCGAGATAATATGTCTTATCTCGGAATTAATATTATCTCGGAAAAAAGGATAGAATCCAATAAAATAAAGGGTTCTACTTTTTATTTTCC
>CANRKE010000059.1 GCA_947631135.1 uncultured Bacilli bacterium
TACATTAGTTTTCTTCTCTTTATAAGGTTTATCAATTCTTTCAGGATTTAATATAGTTATCTTCTTAGGACTAATATTTAACACCTCCTTTAAAAATCTTCTTATAGGTCCTAGATCATTAGGATCACCAAATATACGTTTGAACATAAGGTCAAACTTCAAAGTAATATAAGTTTTTTCTTCAGTCATAAATCTCATCCTCCTCTATATAATTAGGGCGAAAAAAAATATATATTAAAAAACTACTCCCTAATATATTATTCTAAAAAAATTGTCAAAAGTATTTAATTTTTTTCAATTTTTTTCAATTTTTTTCTTATTTCTTGACAAACATACAAAAAAATATCATAACTTTTAATATTATGATATTTTTTATAAAAAATTAATTTTTTACTATTCCCTTGAGTTTATTTATTACCTTTTTTTCAATTCTAGAAATATATGATTGACTAATGCCTAAATACTCTGCTACTTCTTTTTGAGTCATTTCTTTATTATTTCCAAGTCCATATCTTAACATCATTATTTTTCTATCTCTTTCATTTAATTTAGCTAATTCCTCTTTTAATATTGCTCTATTTACTTTTTCATCTAATGGTTTAGTTACAATATCAAAATCAGTACCTAAAACATCTTCTAGATGGAGTTCATTTCCTTCACTATCAAAGCTTAATGAGTCTTCAAAACTAATTTCACTTTTCTTCCTTTTATTTTTCCTTAAATACATTAATATTTCATTATCTATACAACGAGATGCATAAGTTGCCAGTTTTATATTTTTGTCATGTTTATATGTGTCTATTCCTTTAATTAATCCTATACTACCAATACTAACTAAATCTTCTAAGTCAACATTAGTATTTTCATACTTTTTAGCTAAAAATACAACTAATCTTAGATTATGTTCTATTAATTTTTCTTTAGCAGAGGTATCACCATTTTCTTTTTTTATTATTAAATCCATCTCTTCTTCTTTTGATAGAGGTGGTGGTAATGCATCAGTACTACCTAAGAAAAATAAATCATTTTTTTTAATGAAAATTTTTTTAATAAGACTAATAATTTTGTTTAGCACGTTTTATCCCTCCAATATACTTTCATGCATTATTGCATCCACTCCATCAAGCATGATCTTTTCATTACTTATACCTAGAAGTAAATTATTTCTATATCCAACACCATGTATATATATTTTTTCAGGAACGATACATTTTAACATACTATGCATATTTATAGATGAATAAGGAACATATATTACTTTATCAAGATTTATATTCTTTTTATCAATTAATAATATTGGTCTATTCATATATGGATCAAATAATTTATTTCCTGTATCTAAAAATGAATTATATTTTAAAACTTTACCATTTTTTAAATATATATCTATCTTATAATATTTAGAATATGTGTTTTTTAAATATAATGATTGCCTGATATAGAGTGTTAATATAATTGGTGATAATACAATAAGAAATATATAATTAATACTTAAGGATTTATGATAGAATACTATACCACTATTTTTATAACTAAATTCTATATTTAGATAATATAAGAATCCTCCTAAAATAATACTAGTAATATAAAGATATAACATATTTCTAGCAGTATATTTTATATCTTTATATCCAAAACTAACTAATAACATACATAAACTTATAACAAATTTTATAATAAAAAGAACTAATGAATTTATATTGATAAATAATATTAATATACTTAATCCTCCAAGTAATGCACCTAAAACTAATTTATAAAATTTTACATTTCTTTTTAAAACAACTGATACAGTTGTTAAAAGTAATAAATCCATAAAAAAATTAAGTAATATTACTAAGTCTAAATATATCTTCATAATATTATCACCAATTATATTATAAAAAATAGACAAGTAATATTTTGTCTATTTTTGTTTTTTCATTCTATTTTTTAAAATTAATAATTTTTTTATTTCGTTTATTGAAACAGTATTATTAGATTTTCTAAATGGTAGATTTCTATAATATATATTATCACTATCTATCATTTTATCATTTTCTAAATCATACATGTTTCCATCTGTTAGTGAACAATATCCAAGTGATGTAAATTTCTTTTTATATAATTTATATTTAAATTCACTAATTTTATTTTCATGAAATATTTTAATATTTTCTATTTTCATTTTATTCGTAATTAAACAATTTTTTAAGTATTCATAAGATATAGTTTCTTCAATATTTTCAAATGGATAATTAAAAATATATGCCTTTTTTTCATTATTAGATATCACAAGATTATTATCATCAATTTTTATTATTGGATATAATTTATCACTTGCAATGTCGTAACATTTATCATCTACAACTATTCCTATTTTAGGATTAGTTATTGATACTATTGCTCTTTCATGATCATCATATTTTACAATATTCATCTTACATATATTTTTAATTTCTATTTCATCATCATTACTAAACATATAATCCTCCCAATTTATTATAAAAAGGGAATATTGATTTATCCCTTTTTATAATTATATTAACATTAAAACAATTAATGTAACTAATATTAATATTAGTAATTCTAATAATAGTTTCCATATGTATTTTAGCCAATCTTTATATGATATTTTAAAATAACATAATAGAACTATTAACAATGTTGATGTAGGTACAACGAATTGACATAAACCATAGAATGATTGGTATAAAAGCGCTAAAATAGGTGTTAACGCACTTTTTCCAATAACAGCATTAACTGTTGCTAATGAACCTTGTGCAACATACATCATATCTACATTGACTATTGATGATAGTATTGCAACTACTCCACTTGTAACTATGTTAAATGATTTACCAAAATAACTTATTATTGTTGTAAATACAGGTACATAGTAATTTAAAATAAATAATGTATAAGCAAGTATTATTAAGAATGCTGGTTTTATAAATTTCTTTACACTATCACCAAATGACTTAGCTATATCTTTAAATTTAACTTTATATATTAATGCAATAGTAAATGTAGCTAATACTAATGAAATTATAATATCAATATAATCCCAACTACCTAATGCATTTACTCCATATTGTGAGTAATATCCAACAGTCATTGATCTACCTAATACATCCATTAAAACTGGTACTTCTAATACTTTATCATGGAAATCAGAGAATATATTTATTCCATATGCAACTGACCATGAGAAAGTAGAAATTAATGTAAGTACTAATAGTATGCTCATGATAATGATCATTGGTAACTTATTTTTCTTTTTATTAGTTTTTTCTACTTCAGTATATAACATATCTTCGTTTTCTATTTTAACTTCTATACTCTTCTTAGAAGTAATTTTAGACATACGTTTTTTAGTATATACTATAAGTAGTGCAGTACCAAGTACTAATAGTACAATCTTAGCTATTATATTTGATGTAACATCCAATGATAAAGTTGAATTGATTACATATGATATATAATATCCTAATGTTGATCCTATAATACCAACTATGATTGAACCTATTGTTGCTGATGCTGCAACGTATTTATCGTATCCCATTTTATATATTATTGATGCGATAAATGGTACAAACATAAATAATATTAATCCTATGTTTGTTACTGATGATAGTATTGCAAATAATGCTATCACAATTGAAACAAATAATACTGGTTTTTTCTTAGTTTTTTTAGCAATTCCTTCAACGATTGATTGATATACTTCTGTATGATTTAATACTATATAAAACGCACCAACTGCTATTAGGAATAATCCATAAATTGAAAAACTACTAACAGAAGCTGTGAATATATTAAATACATTCCATATACCAATTCTTGTTGTAGTATCAGCAACTTCTATTTTATTTGTTGCTAAATTACCTGTTGGTATAAGCCAACTTAATACTACAAATATAAATATTGCTATAAATATTTTTTTAAACAAACTGTGTTCTTTTGGTAATAAAACATTCATTGAATAGTAAACTGATACTATAGTAAATAATGCTTTAAACCATTCTGGAACTGGCACTAACCATACTATTATATTTGCAATGATAGTTGCTAGTGCTAATAAAATTTTGTTTTTCATAATTTTCATCTCCTTGTTAATTATCTTTTTTTTGAGTTGGTCTCAATAATGGGAATAATATATTATCTTTAATATTAGGTACACCAGTTAATACCTGAATAACTCTATCGATTCCCATTCCCCATCCTGATATTGGGGGCATACCATATTCCATTGCCTCAATATAATCCATGTCCATAACCATAGCCTCATCATCACCTTCACTGTGAAGACGTGCTTGTTGTTCTAGTCTATTTAACTGTTCGTTAGGATCGACTAATTCTGAATATGCATTTACAATTTCTGCACCATTAATTACTAATTGGAATCTATCAGTAATTTTTTTATTGTCGTCATTCGCACGAGCAAGTGGTGATAATTCTATTGGATGATCCACTAGAAATACCGGCTCTATCATATATGGACGAGCAACTTTTTTATATAAAAGGTCTACTAGGTTTCCAAAACCAAGTGTTCCAATATCAGAATCACTTTCTAAATTGATATTATCTTGTTTTATCTTTTCAAGTAATAATTCTTTTGTGTTGTATTTATCTATATCAATATTAGCATATTTCATTATTATATCTTTAAATGAAACAACATCCCATTTTTTAGAAAGATCAATAATGTTTTCTCCAATTTTTATATTCAATGTACCAAACACTTTTTTAACTACTTCCTTAAGCATATTTTCTATTAATTTCATATTGTCTTTGTAGTTATAATATGCATGATAACATTCTAACATTGTAAAATCTTGTAAATGCGTTGAATCCATACCTTCATTTCTGAAGCATCTTGCAAATTCAAACACTTTTGTAAATCCACCTATAACTGCACGTTTTAAATAAGTTTCAGGTGCAATTCGTAAGTATACATCTATATCTAATGCATTATGATGAGATATAAATGGTTTTGCTATCGCTCCACTTGGTTTACTTATTAAAACAGGTGTTTCAATTTCTATATAATTATTATCTTCTAAATATCTTCTTATTTCTTTAATAAAATTATATTTTAATTTAAAATTATTTTTAGCTTCTTCATTTACTATAATATCTACAAATCTATTTCTATATATTAGTTCACTATCTGATAGTCCATGAAATTTATCAGGTAATGGTTTAAGAGCTTTTCCTAAAAACTCAAATGAATCTGCTCTTACTGTTTTTTCACCAGTGTGTGTTGTAAATATTGTACCACATACCCCAATAAAATCACCTAAATCAAAATTATCTTTAAAAAATTTATATTTTTCTTCTCCTACTATATCATATTTAATTGATATCTGTATCTTTCCTGTTATATCACTTATTGTAAGAAAACTTAATTTTCCCATCTTACGCATTAAAATTATTCTACCTGCAACCCTTACGTTTTCAGTATCATCATCTAATTTTGCTGCCTCACTAATTTCATAATTTACTTCATATCTTTCAGGATATGGATTGCAAAAAGCTCTTATATCCTCAAGTTTTTCTCTTCTTACTATTTCTTGTTCGCTAAAGTTTCTTTCCACTATTGTTTCACCTCTACTACACTTGTTTTAGTTATCACATCTTGTAAGGCTTTTTTATCTTTTCTAAAGCAACACATAAGTCCACTTACTATAAGTATTGCACTAAAGATAATTGATATCACTTCAGATGCATATATATAATTTATATTTTTAGTTGTAAATAATAATACTAAATTAATTAATCCTGATAATATACTATTAACTATAAAACTTCTAAATATTAAATCATTAATAGTTAATTCAGATGAATCTTTTGTAACTTTTATTTTCATAAGTTTCTTACCTAATGTTTGACCATTATTCTTATATTGAAATACTACATAATATAAAACATATATTACGATTGCTATTATGCTACCAACAAATGATTCTCTTTCTATTTGATAAGATATTGGAGCAATTTCATCTAGATAGTTTTTATAATCTTTATCTGTCATTTTAGAATCTTCACCAGTTAATTTTTCACTGTACTTTTCAACAATTTCATTTGATTGATTTAATAATTTATTATAATTGCTACTTTTAGGTATTAGCGCAATTACTAAATTGCATACTATTGCAACTATCATCATGTCTATAATATAAGCTGCAAAACGTTTTGAAAAATTTGCTTTCATTTATATCACCACTTCCATTTTATAACATTTCATCATTTTTTTAAAGCATTATCATAATATTTTCATATAAAATTAGAGTTTTTTAGAAAAAAAGATACAAATTTCTTGTATCTATGCTCTTGAAACATACTTTCCGTCTTTTGTTGAAACAATTATTTTTTCACCTTCACTTATAAAAAGTGGTACTCTTACATTTAATCCTGTTTCAATAGTTGCATTTTTAGTAGCAGTTGATGATGTATTACCTTTTACTGCAGGTTCTGCAGTTGTAACAACATATTCAACTTTATCAGGAAGATTAATACCTATTAATTCACCTTCATAAAATACTAAATCTACATCCATATTTTCTTTTAAATATTTTGCTTCATCTTTAATTTGACTAATATTTATTTCCATTTGATCATAAGTATTCATATTCATAAAATGATATGTATCACCATCTGAATATAAATATTGTGTATTTTGTTTTTCTACATGTGCTTTTTCAACTTTTACCCCTGAATTAAAAGAGTGTTCTACAGTAGCTGAAGTTCTTAAATTTTTAAGTTTTGTCTTAACAAAAGCTGCTCCTTTACCTGGTTTAACATGTTGAAATTCTAAAACCATAAATATATCATTATCTATTTTAATTGTCATTCCAGTTTTAAAATCATTTACATTTATCATTTTTCCATCTCCCCTTCAATTATTTCTTTTCACTATGAACAGTATGTTTTCTACAAGTTTGGCAATGTTTTTTAAGTTCTAAACGTTCAGTAGTATTTTTCTTATTTTTACTAACTCTTTTACTTTCACTACCACATTCACTACATTTTAAGGTTACAAGTGATCTATTTAAGTTCTTTTTAGCCATATTATCCCTCCTCTAAATCAAAAGTCTATATTATTATAACAAATTATTTAAAAAAAGCAAATAATTATTAAATATTTGTTATTTTTTTTAATATTTATATGCTTTATAAGTCTATATTATCATCAGTTATACAAAAAATTTTATAATAATTGTTTTTCTAATTGCTTAATTCTTTCCATACTTAATCTAGTACATTCACTTATTGTTTTATTGTCTATTTTTCTTTTTAACATCTCTATAGCTGTATTC
>CANRKE010000060.1 GCA_947631135.1 uncultured Bacilli bacterium
TACTAATGAACGATTAAGAAAGGTATATTTAAGATCTCATCCACGAGCACATGATAGTTCCAACATAAAAAATTAAAAAATATTTATATATAATATTTATTAAAAGGAATATACATAGTAAATGTAATGATAATAATTTACATTTGCTTTTTAAATTTAAAATATTTTTATATATTTGTAGAAATAAAATAAAAAATAATATATAATGATAATATAATAAAGGAAGGGATAAAAATGGGAAAAGTACTTTCAGATAATGAATTATATAAAATGAATTCTTATTTTAAAGCATTAAATTATTTATCAGTTGGACAACTATATTTACTTGATAATCCACTTTTACGTAGACCTCTTAAACTTAGTGATATTAAACCAAGAATTATTGGGCATTGGGGAACAGTTCCTGGGCAAAACTTTATATATATGCACTTAAATCGTGTAATTAAAAAATATAATTTAAATATGATATATGTTTCTGGACCAGGTCATGGAGGAAACGCAATAATTTCAAATACATATTTAGAAGGTACATACTCAGAGTATTATCCAAATATATCACAAGATATTGATGGTATGAAAAAATTATTTAAACAATTTTCATTTCCAGGTGGTACATCTAGTCATGTTGCTGCAGAAGTTCCAGGTTCTATTAATGAAGGTGGAGAATTAGGTTATAGTCTTTCTCATGCTTATGGTGCAGTTTTGGATAACAAAGATTTAATAGCTGCATGTGTAGTTGGTGATGGAGAATCAGAAACTGGACCATTATCTACTTCATGGAATATTAATAAATTTATAAACCCAATTAAAGATGGAGCAGTATTACCAATATTACATTTAAATGGATATAAAATTGCTAATCCTACTATTTTATCTAGAATAAGTATTGAAGAATTGAATAGCTTATTTCTTGGATATGGATACGAACCATATTATATAGAAGGAGATAATCCTCTTATCATGCATGAGAAGATGGCTAAAATTTTAGATTTAGTTATTGAAAAAATTAAATCAATTCAAAAAAACGCTAGAGAAAATAATAACTATGATAGAGTTTTATGGCCTATGATTATACTTAGAACTCCAAAAGGATGGACTGGGCCTAAAGAATTTAATAGAAAACAAATTGAAAATAGCTTTAGAGCTCATCAAATCCCATTTAGTATTGATAATAAAGAAGAAAATTTAAAATTATTAGAAAATTGGTTAAGAAGCTATGATCCAGATAGTTTATTTGACGAAAATGGTAGATTAAAGAAAGAACTAAGAGAATTAATTCCTGATAAACATTTAAGAATGAGTTCTAATAAAAATGCTAATGGTGGAGAATTATTAAAAGAATTAAAATTACCTGATTTTAGAGACTATAAAGTAGATATTAAAAAACCGGGAACAGTTATATCTAGTGATATGACAGTGTTAGGTTCATTTGTTAGAGATATTATTAAAAATAATCCAAATAACTTCTTAGTTTTTGGACCAGATGAAGCTTTATCTAATAGATTAAATTCAATATTTGAGGTTACTAATAGAAAATGGGATAACAAAATATTAGAAACAGATGAATTTTTAAATGAAAATGGAAGAGTATTTGATTCAATATTATCTGAGCACGTTTGTGAGGGGTTACTTGAAGGATATCTACTTACTGGACGTCATGGATTTTTCCACACATATGAAGCTTTTTCTAGAATTATTGATTCAATGGCAAGTCAACATGCTAAATGGCTAAAAGTAACTAAAAATATTTCATGGAGAAGAAGTATAGCATCGTTAAATTATATATTAACATCTCATGTTTGGCAACAAGATCATAATGGATATACACATCAGGATCCAGGATTTGTAAATCATATAGTAACAAAAAAGGCTGATATAGTAAGAGTTTATTATCCATTTGATTCAAACAGTCTATTATCATGTTTTAATCATGTAATACAAAGTAAAGATTATATCAATGTTATAGTTGCATCCAAACATCCAACATATCAATGGTTAGATATGGATAAGTCTATAATCCATTGTACTAAAGGTGCAGGTATATTTGATTTTGCAAGTAATGATAAAGATGGTAATGTAGATATAGTAATGGCATGTTGTGGTGATACACCAACACTTGAGATTCTTGCTGCAACAAAGATCTTGAGAGAAAATTTTAAAAATTTAAAAATAAGAGTAGTAAATGTTGTAGACCTTATGAAATTACAAACTAATTTTGAACATCCACATGGTATGACTTTAGAAGAATTTGATCAATTATTTACTAAGGATAAACCAGTTATCTTTGCATATCATGGTTATCCATCATTAATTCATCAATTATCATATAAACATAATAATACAAATATACATGTTAGAGGTTATATTGAAGAAGGTACAATAACAACACCATTTGATATGAGAGTACAAAATAAAATAGATAGATATCATTTAGTCATGGACGCAATTAAGTATTTACCAAATCTTGAAAATTCATCTAGAGTATATGAATGGTGTAAAGATATGTTAGTAAAACATAATCAGTATATTAGAGAATATGGTAAAGATTTAGATGAGGTAACAAACTTTAAATGGGAATAATAAAAGTTAGAATATATTATATATTAATTATAATAATAAGTTTATTTCTTATTTTATTAACATATTTAAAATTTAATAATAAACCTTTAAAAATAAATAAAAATACAGTTATAAAAAGTTAGATTTTTTAAAAAATACAAATGATATATATAATTATGATTTTATAGATAATAAATATATAGTAATAAATTCTAGTGATGTTTATGACTTAAATGGTAAACAATTATTTAGTAAAAATAGAATCTCTGATTATAATAATAATATATTTGAAATTTTAGAAGAAAACGATAAATATAGTATAGTTGATAAAAATGGGAATTTTTTACCAAATTCAAAATATGAGAATATCCAAATATTATCTGATAATTATCTTTTACTTAATTACAAAGATATATATAATATTAAATTAAAGAAAATAATATATTCTAGTAATAATATAACTCCTTCTGATTTATATATAATAAATAATGAAATTATTATTAATAAAGAAGATAATAATGTAATAGATAAAAATGGGAAGGAAATAATAAATAAAAATAAATATACAACCATTGAATATTTAAATGATAAATATTTAATAGTTGCCAATGAATCATATAAATTTAATATAATTAATTTAGATAATAAAAAAATGTTTGATGAAGATTACGATAATATAGATAGAATTAATGATGAATATATTTTAAAGTCAAATAATAAAAAATGTTCAATATCATCGTTAAAAGATGGAAATATTATTAACTTTGATTGTAATAATAGATTTTTTATTGATGCTTATATTGAAAATGATATTATTCAAGTGTCAAGTAATGAGGATGCTAACGACGAATTAAAAAATTACAAATATTATAATAAAAAAGGAAAAGTTATATATGAAGATAATGGTGAAGATCAATTAATAAGTTATATTGGTAATGATAAATATATTATAGATGATACTTCTAAATCAAAAATAATAGATAAAAATGGGAATATAATAAAAGAATATAATGATAATTATTATATTGAAGCATTTAATAATTTATTATTTATTGAAAATAATAATATAACACAAGTATATGATTTAAATCTTAAATTAGTTAATGATAAAAAATGTAATTCCGTATTTACTTTTAATAACTTTTATGCATGTAAAGATTCAGAAAATTCAAATTATATATTATTTAATTATGATAACAATTCTATTTCAGATATAAAATTTGTAAATCTAGAAATATTAAATTTAGGAGATGTAGATTCAGGTGTATTTTTGTTCGATGAAAATGATAATATATATCTTGCCTATTAATAAATAATGGGGACTGTCTCAGAATTAAGTGATTAATTTTTGAATCAGTCTTTTTTTATTTTTTTCAATTTCAATTCTATCTTTTAGATGATTATTTACATATTTTATAAAGTTAGAATAACTACCAATATCATTATCTACATTTACTATAATATACATATAAGCAGCTTTCTTATTGCTTCTTGGTATAGATAGTTTTTCTACTATCAAATCATCGTATTTTGTTAGTTTAGACAATCTTTTCTTTTTTGGTGTTTTTTCTTCTTTGCCTATTTGATCAAGCATCTTCTTTACTGTTCTTCTATCCATATTGTATATTCTACCTAATTCTAACATGTTTGGCTTTATATTCTCATACTTACACCTCATCAATTCTCCTCTCACATTTTGCATTTTTTTTGTCACCTCCTATTATAGAGTATAACAAAAGAAATGTACTTTTTGGATTTTATTTTCCCTTTTTTGTACATTTCTATAGTATCATTTACATTCTGAGACAGCCTCTTAATTATTGTTTAACATATCATTTATAAGTAAGCCCACATTACTTCCTAATTCACTTTTTAAATCATTCAAATTTTCTTTATATTTCTTTTCTCTTTTGATTGCATCGTAAATATAAGGCTCAAAATCTTTAAAATTCAATTTCGATTTCTTATATTTGCAAATTTCATGCAGTCTTTTTTCTAAATACCTTCTAGATTTATTAACATACCTATTTTCCAACATTTTTGTTTTATCTTCAATTTCCACTTCTGGAAAATGCAACATAAGCCAAAATTCAAAAGTAGGATTACTAACATACAGGTTAACCCCATTTTCGTTACAAAAATTGACCACTTCATCATATTGATTATCTTTAAAATTTTGTTGATCACGATCAATGACAATATTTAATTTATCTCTAGTTTTAGAATAAGTTACATTCTGTGTTTCAAAGTATAATGGAAAATTTATTGCTAAATCCTTGTAGATTTCGCTTTTAAATAAATGTAAAAATAAATCACTTAAATTTTCTCTTTTTATTACATAACTATCTTTTTTATAAAGTAAAATCAATTCTTGATATATATCTTCGATGTTAATATTATAATCATTTTCACGAATACAATTATCAATTTTATTTTTAAGCTCTAAAACTGTTAACCCATTTGATGTTACATTTAAAATAAATTCTTTAATCATTTCTACAATAAAGCTGGGATGACTATTACAAATCGAAGCATAATCTCTTAATATATTAATTATTCTTATATTTTCTGAAATAATTGAATCATTTAATCCATCAAAGTACATTGGTTCTGAGTTACTACCCTCTGAAACAATAAAATATTTTGGTCTATAATTTTTTATCTCTGATTGTCTTGATATTGCAAATTTTTCGTTAATCCTCATAGCTAGAATCTATTTTGGCAATAGCACCAAATCTTCCTTCCAAATATGCTTTATCTATTTTCCTATCAAATCTTGCAATATCTTTAAATTCCTCTAATGAAAAAATCTTTGACTCTCCTTTTTCATTTTTTTCAGCAAACCAAATTTCGTCTCTTCGAACTAAATCAAAATCTAAAGTTTTTAACTCATGTGTAGTTATAATTAATTGATTAGTTGTTTTTGATTTCAAAAATATTTTTAATAATCCAGAAACTAATAATGGATGTAAACTACTATCTAATTCATCGATTAAAAATAATTTATCATTAGTTAATAAAATATCAATTAATTCCAAAATTCTAATTGTTCCATCCGATTCTTCATAAGTACCAAAAGAATTATTATTATCTTTATGCAAAAATTTTAAAGAGCAAACATCATATGTATTATCATTTTGTTTTTTTATGGTATATAAGTCATTTTCAATTCTTAATGTACATCTTATATTTTTGTAGTGTGTTGAAAGTACATCTATATCGTGTAATAAATTATTATAGTCATTATCAGATAGTTTTAATTTTATATTTTTTATATCACTAACTTCTGTATTATAATCAACAACGTTAATATCTAAAGCTTTTAAAATCTTCAAGATTTTTTCCTTGCTTTTTATATAATCTATGTCGAATAGTTTGTGTGTTGATGGCCTTATAATAATGGTATCATGCATAATAAATTTAAATACATTGTATATATCTTCAAAAAAGTCGTCATCATTCCCAGACATCACTAATCTTCTTGTCATTTCACTCAAAAATAAATTTTGATTATTTTTTTTCATTTCATCAAGACAATTACTAAAACTTAAATGCTTATTATCAATAATCTCTGAATGATAATTATTTTTCTTTAAGTCTCTTTCAAAAATCTTTTTTTCTTTAGTTTTTGTCATATCAATTAACCATTCAGAAACTATTTCTTTTTTTAAAATATTAATTTCAAATCCATATGAATATAACTTATTATTAAGTGCCAATTCATATTCAAAATATGAATCCTCTTCTGGATTACATCCAATACCTCTATAGTATTGATTGCTAATTAAAGTCGAAATTCCTTTACTAATTAATCTTTGAACAAGACTCATAGCTAATATTAAATTTGATTTACCTGAACCATTTGCACCAAACATACCTGAAAATCTCAATATTTTATGATTATTTTTTTCTATTATGTGATTCTCGTTGTTTCTAACTTTTCCAGCAATCATTGAAAAATGTTGTAAATCCCTAAAAGATCTAAAATTCTTAGTTTTAAAACCAATTAACATATTATCCGCCTCTATTCTAATACTATTATATTATAATTTTTCACATTTGTGAATGATATTATACATCATTTTAATCAAAAGTCAAGTTTTTTTACGATTTTCTCACATGTTTTTAATTCTGAAAGTAAATGAAACTAATTATCAAAAGTTTCATTTACTTTCAGAATATTGGCTATCGGTATATAATTTTAATCAAGTCACTATTGTTGTATTTACTATTAGAATTTTATGTTACAATTCACAGCCAATTTTAGAAATAAAGAAAATTAATAAGATACCATTAATATTTGAATATGAATCACTTGGAAAAAATTGTGTGGAACATGGATTTATATCTTATGTTGAAGATGATATTGTAATCCTAAATGAAGAAAATATTGATTATAAGTGGTGTAATATTGATGAATTTATAAGATTAATAAAATGGTATTATGATAAAGAAAAATTATTTAAAATTTTAAACAATTTAACATAACGTAGGGTAAAATTCAATAAAATACCCGACAAAGCGCAAAAAAGTTTTCATGAATTTATGACTAACATAACTTAATTTAATTTATTGAATCTATTAAAAATGTTTAGGAAACCACATATAGACCAATGTTTGTTAATCCTAAATATACAGGATATGAATTTTTTGTTTATAGTTACTTAATGATGTTCTCAAAAAAATA
>CANRKE010000061.1 GCA_947631135.1 uncultured Bacilli bacterium
TTATTTTATGCTTTTATCTTTGACATATTCATAATATCATAAAAATATATTTTTAGCAAGCTGTTTTTTCTATTTTACTCGAGGTTTTCGAGTTTTCTATCAATAAATGGTGTCCCCGCAGGGATTCGAACCCTGGACATTTCGATTAAGAGTCGACTACTCTACCAGCTGAGTTACGGAGACAAAATAAATTTACGTAAATAATTATACCATTAAAAAAACATAAATACAATAAATTTGTTTTATTTTATAAAAAAATGTGATACAATTAACTTGTATTAAAGGATGTGTGAATATGGCTTTTATAAAATTTAGACCACTTACTCCAACTATGAATTTTAAGGAGATAATAGATGCTAAAAATGTTGGAGAGGATATATTAAAGTTAGTTAAAAAAGATGAAGAAATTTTTTGTGTACTTAGAGCTGTTAGGGATATTGGTATACTTACTAATAGAAGAATAATAATTGTTGATAAAAAAGGAATAAGAGGTTTTAGACAAAAAATATATTCAATAATGTATTCATGTATTTCTAATTATAATATAGAAATAAAGAATATGGATACAATAATAGAAATAACATTAGATAGTGGATATCAAGTAGTATTAAGTTTTTATAAACCTATTCCACTTGAAGATATGTTTAAAATATATAATTTTATAGATAATAAAATATTAGAAAATAATTAAGGAGGATATTTATGAATATAGCTAAAAATAATGCAATAATAAATGTATTTATTTCTATAATATTTGTAATAATAGGAATAATATTGGTTACTAATCCTAGAGGTGTATTAGATATAATTTCATATGTTATTGGTGGTGCATTATTCTTCTTTGGAGGAATGCAAATATATTATTATTTTAAAGGTAGTGATTATAAAAACACATATTTAAATACATATTTAGTAACAGGAATATTTAGTATAGCACTAGGATTAATAATAATATTATTCAGTAATGTATTTGAAGCAATTGTAAGAATGATTATAGGTTTTATAATAATATATAATGGAATAGTTAAACTTAAAATATCATTAAATATGAAACAATTTAATATACGTGAATGGAAATGTATGTTATGTATGTCTATAATAGTATTACTATTTGGATTTTATTTACTTACAACTAATGTAGTAGCAGTAATGGGTGTTATAACAATAATATATGGAGTAATTGATCTTATACAAAATATATTATACGTAAAAAATATAAATAAATTAATGAAACAAGGTAAATAATATGGAACATAAAATGAAATTAAAACCTGAATATTATGATTTTATACTTAATGGTACAAAAAGAATTGAAATAAGACTTAATGATGAAAAAAGGTAAAAAATAAAAATTGGAGATACTATTAAATTTTTAAAAGAACCTATGTTAGATGAATCTTTTAATGTAAAGGTTGTTGGATTATTAAGATATAGTTCTTTTAAAGATATGTTTAAAGATTTTGATATAGCAATTCTATCAGATAAATCAATGACTAAAGATGAATTGATTTCAGTCCTTGAACAATTTTATACAAAAGATAAACAAAAACAATATGGTGTTTTAGGAATAAGAATAGAATTAATATAGGTAATAACATCAATAATTGAATTGATGTATGAAGATTAAATTATAAATTTCTCATATGAGGAATTTTTTTTAATATATAAATTTATATAAGCATAAATATTATTAGAGGTGAGTTATGAAAACATACACTGTAGTACCAGGAGATACTTTATATGGTATAAGTAAACAATTTGGTGTATCTATTCAAGAAATAGTTGAATTAAATGATTTGGGTACTGATAATATTTATGTAGGACAAATACTAAAAATACCATCAACAGAAGAAGAATACATAGTACAAGATGGAGATAGTCTATATTCTATTGCGAGAAAATACGGAATAAGTGTGAATGATTTATTGATTTATAATAATTTAACTAGTCCTAACTTATATGTAGGTCAAATGTTAATAATTCCATTAAATAATGAAAAAAAATATATTGATTATACTGTAAAAGATGGAGATAGTTTATATTCACTTGCTCAAGAATATAATGTTCCAATAGATGAAATTAAATTAATAAATGATCTTACTACAAATGTTATTTTTGTAGGACAAAAATTGAAAATACCAGTAATACAAGAAAAAACTGTAACTGCACAAGGATCAGATAATGTATATAAAACATATATAGTTAAAAAGGGTGATAACTTATATTCTATAGCTGAAGAAAATAATATGACAGTAGATGAAATAAAAAGAATTAATAATTTAAAAACTAATTTATTATCTATTGGGCAAGAATTAAAAATAGTTGATAATAAAAATGATGAAAATGCACCAGTACCATATGTAAAAGAATGTTATGGAACTGATTATAAAGAACCTGAATATGAAACATATACTGTACAAAATGGTGATAATCTATATTCAATCGCACAAAAATTTAATACTACTGTAGATTATTTAACTAAAATAAATAATTTACAAACAAATGAATTACAAGTTGGTCAAGTATTAAAAATAAAGGAGATATAAATATGAATTTTATTAGTTATGAAGATTTTAAAAAAACTGATGAATATAAAAATTTTATAAAAGAAAATCCAAGTGTTGGAAAGATAAAAATACTTGCATTTACTGCATATGGAGCAATTCCAATAGAAAATGCTGAAATATTGATAACTAAGAAAGTAGGAAATAAAGAGATACTATTCTATAGAGGATTTACTAATTCAAGTGGAGTAATAAGCAATATAGATTTGCCTGCTCCTATATATGTTGAAAAACCAGAATTTGATGATATACCTAAATATACAATGTATGATCTTACAGCAATACATGAAGGGTATGAAACAATAAAAAAGTATCGTGTAGGAATGTTTGGTAATGTAAAAATTATTCAATATGTTAAAATGACTCCTAAGATAGCACTTGAAGGAGTTGAAGAAAATGGCAATTAGGAATCCTGTAATTCCAACAGAAATTATTGTACACTTAGGAGCACCAAATGAAGCTGCAAAAAACATTACTGTACCATTTCAAGAATATATAAAAAATGTTGCTTCGAGTGAAATATATCCTACATGGCCAACAGATGCAATTAAAGCTAATATACTTGCACAAATATCATTTGCATTAAACAGAATTTATAATGAATGGTATCCATCACAAGGCTATAATTTTGATATAACAAACAGTCCACAATACGATCAAGCATATAATGAAGACGGTTCTTTTTTTGAAACAATAGCAATGATAGTTGATGATATTTTCAATAATTATATAGTAAAAGATAGTCAAGTACAACCCTTGTTTGCTAGATATTGCGATGGAAAAACAACACAATGTGATGGACTGTCACAATGGGGATCAGTAGATTTAGCTAGGCAAAATAAATCACCACTAGAAATATTAAAATATTATTATGGTGATGATATTAGAATAGTTTATAATGCACCAGTTGAACCAAATATGATGTCATTTCCTGGTTTTCCAATAAAAGTTGGTACAATAGGTGATTTTGTAAGAACTTTAAAAATACAATTGAATAGAATATCACAAAATTATCCAGCAATACCAAAAATAAATGATGAGAGTGTTTATTATACAATAGAAACATCTGAAGCAGTTAAAAAATTTCAAGAGATATTTGATTTAGAAGCAACAGGTGAAGTAGATAAATCAACATGGTATAAAATTAAATATCTATATAATGCAGTTAAAAAAATATCAGATTTATATACTGAAGGTATTTCAATAGATGAAGCTAAATTAGTATATGAAAAACAATTAGAATATGGTGATAGTGGTTATTATATAACAACACTTAATTATTTTCTTGATGTAATATCATATTTTGATGATAATATTCCATTTTTAAATTTACAAAGTGAAACATTTAATAATGATACAAAACAAGTAGTAATGGCATTTCAAAAGCAATATGGTATAGAAGTAACTGGTATTGTAGATGCAAATACATGGAAAGCAATAAGAGAAGCATATGCTCAAACTCTACAAAATATACCTAAAGAATATTTAGAATATGAAAGTGAATTTTATCCAGGTTTCTTCTTAGAAAAAGGAATGAGTGGGGAATATGTATTAAGACTTCAAGAGTTTCTATATACAATATGTGAAAATACTCATGCAATACCTGGTGTTAGAGTAACTGGTGAATTTGATGATTTAACTGAACAATCAGTTATTGCAGTTCAAAAAAGATTCAATATAGATGTAAATGGTATAGTTGGTGCGGCAACATGGTATCAAATTGTTGAATGGGCAAAATCATCAAAAGAAAAAGTATAAAGCTGACATGTTTTTTATCTGTCAGTTTTTATTTAAATATTAATTTTTAAAAATTAAGATTTTTTTAATTTTTTCATAATTTAATATCATATAATTTAATGGTGATCATATGGACAATATTAAACTACCTTTAATATTAACTACAATTTCTGGATTATCTACTATGTTAGGAGCACTTTTAATATTTATTAAAGTTAAAAAAATAAATAACATATTATCTTTTTCATTAATGTTTTCAGCTACTATAATGTTAGGTATATCACTTACTGATCTTATTCCAAATGCATATTCTTTTTTTAAAAATTTTTATAGTATAAAATTTATAGTTTTAGCAATATTAATAGGTGCGGTAATAACTTTTATTTTAGATGAATATATGGATTATAATAAAAATAATGATAATAATAATTTATATAAAATAGGTATATTCTCTATGATAGCAATAATAATACATAATTTACCTGAGGGAGTTATTACTTTTATGTCATCGTATAATAATATAACTTTAGGTCTTTCACTAACAATAGCAATAGCATGTCATAATATACCTGAGGGAATTAGTCTTTCTCTACCGATTTATTATAGTACTAATTCAAAGAAGAAAGCTCTTTTCTACACTTTTATATCTGGTATATCAGAACCTATTGGTGGTTTATTAATTTTTTTAATTTTTAAAAATTTTTTAAATGATTTTATTCTAAATTTTATATTGTTAATAGTTGCTGGTATGATGTCTTATCTATCTATAGTTAAATTAATTCCTGAAGCTATTAAACAAAAAAATTTTAAAAATATGATACTTGCTATATTTATTGGAATAACAATTTTATTAATTATTTAGTATAAAATAAATAATATAATTCCATAATATAAGTGGGAGGAATTATTTATGAAATATAAAAAAAGAATATTTGTTTTATCATTTTTATTATTATTTTCATTTGTTGTAATAGCATGTGGTAATGTAAGTAATACACCTACAAAGAAAGTAGAAGAATTTTTAACTAAATATCAAACTTTTGATTCAGATGTTGAAGAAGATTTAAAAAATACAATAGATAATGAAGATTTGACAGATGAAGAAAAAGATAGATATAAAAAACTTATTTCCGAACAATATAAAGGATTAACTTATGAAGTTAAAAATGAAACAATAGATGGTGATAATGCAACTGTTGAAGTTGAAATAGAAGTTAAAGATTTTGCAACAGCTATATCTAATGCTGAAGATTATCTTTCAGAACATGAAGATGAATTTAAAAATAAAGATGGGGAATATGACAATAGTGTATATACAAAATATAAATTAGATGAAATGGAAAAAGTAAAAGAAAAAGTTAAATATACTTTACAATTAACACTTACTAAAGTAGATGACGAATGGAAAATGGATGATTTAACTGAGACTGAAAAACAAAAAATTCATGGAATCTATGATTATTAACTGGTAATAACTTTTTAAATTTTATTATCAGCTTTTTTTATAGAAAAATTAAAACATAAAAAGTGAAATAATTTAGTTTAATTATTAGTTTTTTTGTGTTATAATAAAACACAAGGAGGGTTTAAGTATGTTTGTACCATGTGTTCCACACACTACTGTGGTGAATAAAACTATTGTATATAGTGATGGAATCTTACCACTTAAGAATGTTGATAAGAATTTAAAAATTACATGTATTTCAAATGTTAATGAATTTTCTTTAATAAATTGTATAGAAAAGATTTTCGAATCAAATCCTGATGTTGTATTCAATACTATTCAATATTCAAAGAGTGATAAAAAAGTTTATTTTTATACTAATATAGAAATATCTAAAAAAGCTTGGGAGGATAGTAAAGTTAGTATATATAAACCTTTAACTTCGAAATCCGAAATATTAGAAGAAATCGAAAAAATTTTGCTTACTGAAAAAAACAAAGACGAAAATTGTATTTCATTATATGACATATCTAATTTAATCAAAAATACAGCTTGTAATTATGATAAAATTATTGATCGTTATGAAAAACGTTGTGAATTTATGCTAAAATCTAAAATTTCAGGGTTAGCTATGTTGAAGATTGATTATTTTAATTATCATAAGAAGGAATTAAGAATAAGAGTTAATTTTAGTGATGATTATGATAAAATTACTTTTTGTAAAAGTAATGGGGATTTATATATATCCAAATCTGAGTCACATTTTGATAAAGCTGTTTTTGCTGTTTTAAGTGCCGAATTATCAAAACTTTTTGATGAGTTAATGAGTTTTTCTTCTTATAATGAGGAAACGAAATATGGCTTAAAAGCGGTTAATTCTAATTTCCTTGTTAATATATATTTCTTTGGAGTAGATATTTTTGTTAAATCACCAACTAATTCATTTATGATGGATTTTATGTTATCTTCATATAAATATAGTAATAATTATAGATATGATTGTAATTCAAGTATTGTAATAAGTGCTATTAAAGGTAAAGAAAATGAGATTTTTAAGAGAATTTTCGTAAAAATTAGTGATTGTCCTAAGTGGAGTCAACCTAGTTTATATGAAATTAGGCAAAGTCAATTAATTGAAGAACAGAAGAAACAAAAAAAATTAAAATTAAAAAGAAAATTATTCCCATTTTTAAAGAAATAAAGCAAATTATAAATGAAAACATCTTTGATTGATTTGAAAAATAAACAATAATATTTTAAATATGTAAATGGTAAAATAGAATTGGACAAAAATGGCAATCTAGAAATTGGACAGTTTTGTACCAATTCTTTTTCATTAATTGATATAATAAAACTGTCTTTTCTAAGATAGTGAAGGAGT
>CANRKE010000062.1 GCA_947631135.1 uncultured Bacilli bacterium
ATATTATTCTAAAAAAATTGCCAAAAGTCTTTTTTTATATTCAATTTTTTTTAATTTTTTTCTTATTTCTTGACAAATACACAAAAAAAATATCATAACTTTTAAATTATGATATTTTTAATTTTTAATATCTATATTTGATATTTTGTCTTAATTCACGTTCTTGATCTCGCTTTTTAATAGTTTCTCTTTTATCATAAAGTTTTTTACCTTTACAAATTCCAAGTAAAACCTTTACTCTATTATTTTTAAAATATAATTTAATTGGTATTAATGAATAACCATCTAAATCTAATTTATTTTTAATCTTTTTTATTTCATTTTTATGAAGCAATAATTTCCTTGGCTTATTCTCATCATGATTAAAAATGTTACCTTTATCATAATGTGATATATGCATATTTATTAAAAATATTTCATTATTTCTAACAATTCCATAACAATCTTTTATATTTGCTTTTCCATTTCTTATAGATTTTACTTCTGTACCAACTAAAACTATACCGCATTCTATTTTTTCTTCAATGAAATAGTTAAAACTTGCAGTTCTATTTAAGATTTCCATATAATCATATCCTCTTTTTAGTTAATTTTTTTTCATCATGAATATTAAAATCTATAGTTCGTTCTTCTTTAGAAGCTCCAACTACTTCTACTTCTACTTCATCACCTAAATTATAAACATGTCTTCTATTTTCGTCACTCATAGTTTCATTTAATTCATCATACATGAAGTATCCACCTTTTAAATCGGAAATATGAACTAATCCCTCTATTTTATTTGGAAGTGATACATATAATCCAAAATTAGTTATAGATACGATTCTTCCCTTAAATATATCACCGATATGACTTTCCATATATTCTGCCATAAACATCTTATCGACTTCTCTTTCAGCATCGACCGCATTTCTTTCAGTTTGTGAAATATGATTTGTAATATAAGGTAAATCTGAATTCACTTCATTTATCGCACTATTACTATAATCATAATCTATTAAAAATCTTCTTATAATTCTATGAACAATTAAATCTGAATATCTTCTTATAGGAGAAGTGAAATGGCAATAATCTTTAAGTGCAAGAGCGTAGTGTCCTAAATTAATATTAGAATAATATGCTTTAGTCATACATCTAAGTAATTTACTAGATAATATATCATATATAGGAGTTTCTAATAAATCATTTAATACTTTTTGCATTGCCTTAGGTGATATATCACCTCTTTTACCATTTACTTTATATCCTAATACACTAATATATCTTAAAAATTCATCAATTTTTTCTTTTTCTGGATATTCATGAACTCTGTATACACATGGAAGTTCCATATTAGATAAGTGAGTTGCTACTGTTTCATTTGCTGCAATCATAAAATCTTCAATTAACTTTTCACCTGATGATCTTTCTCTTAATTTAACATCAATACAATGTCCTTCATCATTTATAATAACTTTTGCTTCTTCTTGATCAAAATCTATATATCCATTTTTAATTTTATTATTTCTTAAAATATCAGCAAGTTCTTTCATAGTTTTTAAATCACTAACAAAATCTTCATAACTCTCTGGTGTTATACCTTCATCTAAAATTTTATTTACACATTTATAAGTCATTTGTTTTCTTGATCTAATAACACATTCATATATATCATGATCAAAAATATTACCATCACTATTTATATGCATTTCACAACATATTGCTAATCTATCAACACTAGGATTTAATGAGCATATTCCATTAGATAGATAATGTGGCAACATAGGTATAACAGTATTAGCAAGATATACACTATTACCTCTATTTAATGCTTCTTTATCTAAATTTGAATTGGGTTTTACATAGTAACTAACATCTGCTATACAAACTTTTAAAATATAAGTACCATCATCATTTTTAATTATACCTATTGCATCATCTATATCTTTTGTATCATCGCCATCTATTGTAAATATAACTTCATTTGTTAAATCTTTTTTACCTTCATATTCATTATCTAAAACTTTTGATGGAATATCATCTAACTCTTTCATAGCTTCTTCATCATATTTAACTGGTATTTTATGTTCATAGGCAACTGATATAATATCAACACCAGGGTCATCTTTATGTCCTATTACATCAATTACTTTACCACTATAATTATCACCATTAATTTTATCACCTAATTTAACTAATACTTTATGTCCTACTACTGCTCCATTTAAATCATTAGGATCTATCAATATATCAAATTTTAATTTACTATTATCAGGTTTAATATAGTATTTGTTATCTTTTTGTATAACCTCACCAACTATATCATCTACTTCTCTTTTAATTATATTTATTACTTTAGCACTTATTGGTGTAGTTCTATCATTTATTTCTATATCAACAAAATCTCTATCTATTGCTCCATTTAAATTTTCTTTGTTTATTTTTATCCTTTCGTCACCAATTATTACATAAGCTTCACCCATCTTTGTAATATTTATTGTTCCTTTTTTTAGATGACAATATTTAAAAAGCATATATTTATCTTTTTTTGTATGATATACATCTCCGCTTTCAACAAGATCATTAAGTTCTTTTTCAAAATCTAATATTTTATTTTTAGGAATGTATAATTTTTCTACTATCTCATGTAATTCATATGCCCTTTCTTCTTTTTCTAAAAATGTAAGTATATCGTCTTTCATAACATCACCTTCAATACCATTATAAAATAAAAATACATTTTTTTCTATACTTATCCTATAATAATTCTATAATATTAAAAAAAATAAATTTTTTTTAATATTACAATTTGAAATAATTTGAGCATTTTTGTATAACAAAATTATTATTTTTGCACGTAATTTGCAATTTAATAGTTCAAAAATCAGAGTTTTGAAGAAAATTCATCGTTTTTTATGGTTTGTATATATTTTCTTATTATGGTATAGTTGCCATATCCCGGGAAATTATACGAGGAGATGATTTATTGAATAAAAAAATATTTATTTTAATTTTAACATTATTTTCATTTTTTATATTTGATCAAGTAAAAGCTGAACAAGATGAATTTTATGAAGCTGAGTGGATACCTAACATATATTTAAGAAAAGTATATCATGGTCAAAGTAGAAATCAAGAAGCAAGATATGTACGTAGAAAAAGTGATGATATGTTTGCATATTGTGTTGAACATGGAGTTGCTGCTACATTAGGAAATACATATAATGCTGAAGATGTAGAATCAAAAGATGAATTAGGTATTTCTAAAGAAGCAATGGATAAGATAAAAGCAATAGCTTATTATGGATATGGATATGATAATCATACTGAAGATAAATGGTATGTTGTTAGTCAAGTTTTAATATGGAGAGCAATGTATCCAGATATGGAAGTATATTATACTAATGGTTTTAGAGGTGAAGCAATATATCCATACAATAATGAAGAAGCTGAAATATTAAATCTTGTTAATAATCATTATACAAAGCCAAGTTTTGATAATGCAACAAAAACAGTAAAAATGGGAGATACTATAACAATAAATGATGATAATAATGTATTAAGTAATTATGTTATTGTTGAAAATGACACAGTTGATGCAAATATTGATGGTAACCTCTTAAAAATAACTCCTAAAAAAAGTGGAAATACCACATTAAAATTACAAAGGAAAGACAATAGATATGAAAAACAATTCTTTTTGTGGACAAATGACGTATCACAAAATCAAGTAACTACAGGTAATTTAGATATTGTTGAGATAAATTTAAATATTGAATCATATGAAACTAAACTAGAAATAAATAAAACTGGTGAAGATATAGTAATAGATGATGGTAAATATAAATATGTTTCTGTTAAGTTAAAAGATGTTGTTTTTGAATTATATGCTGATGAAGATATATATGATAATAATGTACTTAAATATAGGAAAGATGAACTAATAGAAAAAGTTAAAACAGATAAAAATGGATATATTAGAGTAGACAACCTGTATTATGGTAAATATAGGTTAGTTGAAATAGAATCTAATCTTAATAATGAAATATTAGATGAAGATATAAAATTTGAATTAAATAAAGATAATAATTTTATTAAATTAGATATAGAAAATAAATTAGATAGAAAAAAATTAGAATTCTATAAAGTAGATAAAGATACTAATGAACCATTATCTGATACTTATATTGAAATATATACTGAAGATAATAAGTTAATATATAGTGGTATTACTGATAGTGAAGGTAAAATTATTATAGATGATTTATTTATTGGTAAATTTTATATTAAGGAAGTTAAATCAAAAGATGGATATATATTATCAGATAATATTATTAACTTTGAAATAAAAAAATATGATAAAGATCCTATTAAAATTATTATGACTAATGAACTTATTAAAGATGTACCAAGTACTTATAAAGATGATATAAATTATCAGTTAATATTTTCAATTATTATAACATCACTTGGATTATATGTTGTTAAAAATAAAAAAGAATATTAAAAAAATATTATCTCTAATATTGATATTAATAGGAACATGTTTTAGTTTTATTTACGTTTATAAAAAATATAATATACGTATTCAAGAAAAAAATAAAATTGATGTATTTTTAAATAATAATAACTATGATAGTATTAATAAAATTGATAGTCATATAGAACAAGTATCAAATAATATAAATGATGAATACTTATTCATATTAGAAATACCAAAAATAAATTTAAAAAAAGGAATTTATTCATATGAATCTAAAAATAATAATGTTAATAAAAATATAATGATTTTAAAACAATCTGATATGCCTGATGTTGATAAAGGAAATATATTACTTGCTTCACATTCTGGAAATAGTAATGTTTCACACTTTAAAAATTTAGATAATCTAAAATATAATGATATTTTATATATTTATTATAAAGGATATAAATATATGTATAGAGTTAATAATGTATATAAACAAGAGAAAAAGGGATATATTAATGTATCTCGTGAAATTAACAAAAGTACTTTGACATTGATAACTTGTGATAAAACAAATAAAAATTACCAACTAGTTTTCATATGTTATTTAGATAATATTATTGCTTTTTAAAATACAATACATTAGTTTAAACTAATGTATTGTATTGTTCTAATATTCAGCTTGAAATAGAGGGGAAGCCTCATCACCTGATTCAATTATGGTATTTCCATCATAGGTTTTTATTTCTGGCAAAGTTATCGGTTCATATTCAGGGTTATTCTTTTTAGTTCCATCAGAGTTTATAAGTCTTACTATTCGCTTATTTTTATAATCAATATAATCTCTTGTATCATCTTTACTTCTTAATGGTTCATGTCCATTCATATCTATTGTTATGTTTTGGATATTATCATTTTTCCTTAGTATTACTCTTGAGTAATATGTTTCTGTATTTGGAATGTTATTGAAGTTAGTGTACATTATTGTTCTTGTATATTTAATACCTTTTCTAAATTTATTGTATGTATCATAATTTTTTTCAACTTCATCAATTGGAGAAATTCCCTGTATTATTTTATTATAACACGTATATTCTGTAGATAGTTGATTATAATAAGATAGTAATGGATTTGGATTAAAGCCACCTAGTGTTGATTTTCTACTAACATATGTTCCCTTTTTAAATGTTCCGTGATTCCATTGTTCATTCAACTTAATTCTATTGTTTTCTTTATCTACATTTTCACTTGTGTATAAATTAATCCATGCATTTTTTGAATATGTACCTATAGGATATATATAACCTCTTGAATCTGTGTAATTCCAAAATATTAAACCTGTTGTACCTAAATCATAATTTGTTACATCATTTAAATATATATATTCATCTCCATCTTTTAAATCACGTGTTAAATATGTTAATGTATTCTTTGCATAATAAGTGTTTATTTGGTTAATTTCTTTACCATCAATATCATAGTCATATGTTCCAAATATATATGTTGAATCTGTTCCATTATTTTTTGCGCATATATTCATATAATAATAATTATCTATAATCGAAATATTATTAGCTTTTATTTGTTTTACACTATCTCCATTTATATTAAAGCTACCTAAACTTTTATATTTTTCTTCACTATATTTTAACGGAGAAAAATTTGTATTATTGCCTAATTCACCTAATCCATTATCTACTAGATTTTGTGATACAGTAATATTTATTGTTTTGTTATCCCCTACATTTTTTCCATCAATAGTATTTCCATATATCTTTAAATCTTCTAAAGCACCATTAGTTGTATTTGATATTACTGTTATTTCATCTTTTGGTGATTTAGCTAATTTTTGCCTTGCTTCTATTTGTATTTTAAAGCTACCACTTCTATTTAATATATAACTTTGATTTACATTATTAGAATTTTCTATCCATAATTGTAATTTATATTTATTAATATCTTTACCATTTATTCCTATACTTCGTTTTAAGTAATCATTCGTATTGGCTAGTTCATGAAAGTTACCTTCATTTACTATTTCATTGTTACTTAATAATTTCCATTTAAAGTTTTCATCTTTTAGAGCTAGAGATAGATCTATATCAACAAGTTTAATATCATAATATGCATAACTATTTCCTTTATTTTCAACATTAAAACTAAATACACTAGCTTTTTCTTCTACTTCATCACTATTTATTGGAAGTAAATTATCAATTGTTACTTCTTCTCCATCAATATATTCTACATCAAGATTACCTAGTTTAGTTGAGTTATTGCTATTACTTGTATTAAAGAACATTGCGTAACTCACAACAAGTACTCCAATTATTATTACTACAATAAATATTATTATTGTATTTCTTACTATTTTCTTTTTATCCAAATTAAAACACCTACCTTATTTTAAGGTAAGTGAATTGGTCTTATAAGTATGACCCCCCCCATATCGAACATATGTTTGTTCGTACTTTTTTATGAGGAGGACCTACCTTTTTCATTACAATTTAATTCTATCAAATTATTTTGATTAGTACAATATTTTTGTTTAAATTATTATAAATCTTTTGATAATT
>CANRKE010000063.1 GCA_947631135.1 uncultured Bacilli bacterium
AATTTTTCAGTAATATATTCACTACCATATGCAAGAGTTATAACTCCATCTTTAACAATATATATACTTGATAATTGTTTAATATGGCTTCCTAAATCATCTAATAATCCAATCTTTAAATCTTCTTTAACATCAAATATTATCATAACCTCATCAGTATATTTACCATATCTTATTGTTACTTTTTTAATACCATCTAAATATTTAGAAATAATTTCTATACAATCATTAATAACATTATCAACAATTAAACATTTATCTATAGATACAATATCATTAGTATTAGATTTATAATAACCTAATTTATTATCTTTAACATGTAAAGTTATTTTATTTCTATAATTAAATATAGTTGGTGATGGTATTATATTATTTAACTTTATATTTTTAACATTAATATCTCCAAATTTATATAATGCATCCATAACTATTCTTTGCTTAAATTTTAGATTCTCACTATATTCTTGATGCATTATATTACATCCACCACATTCATCATAATAATCACAAGGTGGTATAACTCTATGTTTTGATGCAGTATAAACTTTTGTTGCAACCCCTTCACAATACTTCTTATGAGAACTTGTAATATTTACACTTACAAATTCACCAGGTAAAGCATCATCAACAAAAACAGGAATATTATTGTATTTTGCAACTCCTCTACCATAATGTTCCTGATTAATTATTGTCAATTTATAATTTTTTCCTACTTCAAACATACTAACACCTCGCTGTTATTTATCATTTATTATTTCAACATTTGCTTCAATTCCAAAAGATTTTATTTTATCTATTTGTGAATCAACACTTATATTAACCTCACCACTATATTTATTATCATCTACTTCTTTTATTTTGTAAATCATAGTAGCTATTATACCATTACCATCTTTTAATACAAAGTTTATAGCTTTTCTATCATCTATATCTTTATGATCCATACTTAGTATATATCTACTATCACCACTAGATATTACACCATTTTCATTAAAACTAATATCTAATAATTTATTATTTTCTTTTTTAATTAATAAATTTTTATTATTAATATTATATGTTATTTCATAATTAGCATATTTAACAACACACTTATAAGCTTCATTTCTCTTATAATACATATCAAGTTTTAAATATCTAAATTTACTCTTATCTATTTCTTTAAGAATATTATCAAAGTAATCTACTATATAATTATTATCTTTATTAGTATATTCTGAAATTATATTAACACTTTTTTTATTTAGTTTTACTTTTTGAATAACTCTTCTTAATATTCTTTTAATATCTTTATCACTTAATTTTAAATTTATTATATAATCATCTTTTTCATTTATTCTACTAAACTTATCAATATCTAAACTTTTATATAATGTACGTTTCATTAAATCAGTTATATATTCTATTCTATCTACCCCATCATCACTAAATATATTTAAATTTTTATATTTATTATTTATTAAAGATGAACCATTAACTTCATCAATTTTTAAATTTGTTATATCATTTTTATCATCTTCTAAATATTCTAACTTATAGTCTTTACTTTCATCTTGTTCATAATTAACTTTATAATTAGATTTAATATTTATATAATCACTATTTAATATTTCTGCCTCATCATCTATTTCTTCTAATATATTTATTACGTCATCATATATATCTGTTATTTCATTTAACATTTTATTTTTATTATTAAATATAAATAATCTTAATATTAAGAATATTAAACAAGAAATGAATACTATCATTAATATTTTAATTATTGAATTATTATTTCTATGTTTTAATTTAATTTCTTTAGCTTTTTTATTTTCAAATTTTATATTTTCTTCTTCTTTATCTATATCTTCTGGTATTCTTTTAATTTCTTCATTATTTATATTATCTTTGTTATCAAATTCATTTCTATTATTATCATTAGAGTCATCTAAATTTACATAGTAATTACTATAATTGTTTTTTTCATTTTCTTCATCTTTATTATCATCGACATTTTCTATACTATCATTATAATTATTAGAGCTTTTAAAATTTAAATGATGATCATTTTCATTTGTTTCATTATTATCTTTTTCGTTATTATTCTCTGAATTATATAGATTTTCAGTACTATCAATCTGATTATTAATTTTTTCCGAATTATCTTCATATTCATTATTTACATAATTATATAATTTTTTATAATAATCATCTATATTATCATCTTTATTATAATTAAAATCATACGTACTATCGCTATTATTATTTTCTAATTCATCATCTGAATCTATATCATAACTATATAAATTATCATCTGCTTCATCCTCTTCACTATTAATATTCATTATAGTAATGTCATCTAATGTAAGCTTCTCCTTTTTTTCATCATCTTTCATTTAAACACCTACTTTTTATTCTTTTCTCTATTAATATAATATACTAAAATTACTAAAAATTGCAATAATATTGTTATAATTAATTAAAACTATAGATATAATACATAATAAAGTTGCTAGCATAATTTTTATATACAATATGATTTGTAATTTTGCCATATTTACTTTGTACATTTAAAAGTCTTACGGTTGTAAATATATTTGGTATATATTTTTTGATGAAATCAACTCTCTTTTATTTTTCTTGAATCACGTATTTTTGATTTAGTCATTTTTATAATATCATCGTTCTTACAATTATTAAGATAATTATTTACCCTATTTTTATAGTTTACATATGCTTCACACATAAGCCATGATATAGCCATATTAATGTAATAATCATCTGTTTCTATATTACTAATTTTATCAAACACTTTATCTATATATTCATCTATAAGATAATAATTTAAAAATACTACAACCATTATACGATTATTATATTTACTAAAAAAATTATAGTAAAAATCTAAATCTAATTTAATACACTTCATACTACTAACAAAAGTATCACATAAACACCAATTATTTAAAAGTGGTATTAAATCTTGAATATATTTTATTTGTTCATTTCTATTTTTAATTTTAGATATTATAAATGATTTAATTAATATTTCTTCTAAATAATTATTATTAGAAATAGATATAAATTTATTATAATCACCTTTAAATATTATATTTGCTATTTTTCTTAATATAGGTATCCTAACACCTATTATATTATATTTATTATTTGGAATTAATTTTGTTTGAAAAAGAGCATATTTATCATCACTAATAGATTTTAAATATGTTATAAATTTATTATATGTTTTTTTATTCCATAAATTATATTTAAATTTTATAATTGTAGTATCCATGGATCCTCAGCTGTTCCACTACCACTTCTAACTAGTGTATTAGCTTTTATACTAATAACTATTCTTGTGGCCGCATTACTCAACGTTTCAGGGTTAACTATTAAATTTGTTACTGGATCTAACATACTATTATTAGATGTTGTATAAAACCAAGAACCGTTATTTATATAACTTGAGCTAGTTCCAAATGATGCATCATAGTATACACCTGAAAATGCTAATTCATCTAAAGTAATACTTCCATATTTTTTATAATTCGATGTTTGATTTATACATTGAAATCCTGGTGAATTTTGTTTAATTCTATCTAATGATATATAATAATCATCTGTACAATAATTTTGGGTAGATATCATATATGTACGATTTCTTAGATGAGTATTAAAAAATGTTTCTAAGTTAGTTTCACTATTTGCATATGTATCAGAATTACTTGTTACGTTTTCACTTATAAGTCTAACAGTTTGATCTTCATTAACCCTTACTATTCTCCATAATATATCCGTATTTGCAGTATATGAGAATTTTGTAGATTCAGTATCAAGTTTTTTATATGTATAAGATCCACCAGAAGAATATAAACCAAATTTAACATAATTATCAACATTACTACCTTTATAATAGTATGTTGGATAACCTAAGTTAGTATCTGTACTTTTTACTATATTTGAATCTGTAATTAACTTTCTTGCAAATGTTTCGTTATCAGTATTCATACTTTCTGTTTCTATAGAAATTGTTAATCCACTTTGTTTTAGTGAAGCTTGATCTTCCCATGTTTCTGATACCCAAACATATAGTGTATATGATTGTTCGTTTGATGTTCCACCGTCTTTTTTTCCTAGCTTTTCACCACTTGCTATTACTATTGTATCATCACCATCAGCAAATGTTCCAGTTGATATTTTTTCATTTCCTCTTTTTAATGCCCATCTATAATCGCTAGTTTTTGCTGAATCCTGAATAGTTTCTTCTTCGTCAATTCCATCTTTGTACGTAACATTCATCTTTATTATAGATGTAATATCATAATCGCTAGTATTCTTTAATTTAAAATTTAAACTGCTAGCTTTTTCTTCATATTCCTCATCAAGTATAGGTGTTGTATTATTACTTACATTTAAAACACTTTCATCTTCTGTATATATAACTTCTAAATTACCAGTAGTTATTTTTTTTTCTCCACTTTTACTAATCCATGTAAAATATGCATATGTGAGTCCAGCAAATAAAGCAATAGCTACTAAAGTTAGAGTAACAATTATAATAATCTGTTTTTTATTATTTACCTCTTTTTCCATATATATTAATCCTTTCTGTAATCTGTAAAATGATATTTTTTATCATAAAACAATATTATTGATTTGATTAGAGCAATAAACGGTGTTGCTACTATCATTCCTATCATTCCAAAGAAATATCCAAATATTAATAAACCAATTAGTATTGTTACAGGATGTAATTTCATTGTTTTACTCATTATTATTGGTTGCAATACCATACTTTCTAATAATTGTATCATAATTATATAAATTATTACTAATATACCTGTTGCAGTATTTTGTGTAAGAGATAATATTGCTACTGGAATACCTCCAATATATGGTCCAGCATAAGGAATAATATCTGTTATACCACAGAATACTGCAAAAAGTAGAGGTGCTTTTACACCAAGTAATATAAATCCAATATAATCTGCTATAAATATGAAGAACGCAACTAAAAGTACTCCTCTAACATAACTAAATAATGTAGTGTTCATCATATGAAACAAATCAGCCGTTGTATTTCTAATCCTTTTTGGTACAAATGATAACAATGTCTTACTTACATTATCAAAGTTAAATAACATATAAAAACCAATTATCAATCCAATACCAAATGAACCTAATGCAGATACAAAACTTTTTAATATGTTCATAAGTGTTATTGGTAAATTACTTACGATATTTCCACCTACTTTATTTAATGAATCTATTATTTGTATCTTAACTCTATTATAATCTATTAAATCATTTGATTCAAGTGTTCCAAAGTATTTTGTTATTTTATTTGTTATAGATTCAGTAATTGATGGTATACTATTTGCTAAATCTTTAGTTTGTGATGCAATTAATGGTATTATATTATATACAAAGAAATATAATACTCCAATAAATACTATATATACTAATACTGTACCTAATATCCTATTAATCTTTTTCTTTTGTAAAAAACTAACGATTGGATTAAATAACCAAGCAACTACAATACCTATAAAGAAAGGTGTTAATATTTTTAATATGTTCTTAATAAGAACAATTACTTTCCATTCTTTTAATATTAATGTAAGTGCATATATTGCAACAACAACTATTAATAAAAAACCAATCCTAAGTATCTTATTAAATAGTGATACTGTATCATTAATTTTACCTATATCTATCTTTTCATTAGAATTTTTTTTAAACATAAACATTACCTCCTATCCTTAATATGGCAAACTTATTTCTTCTACAGTATTAAATGAACTCAACTTATAACTTACTGTAGAATATTCTACATCTGCACCAATATCAGCTTGATATGCAAACTTATCTTCTATTTTAAAATTAATTTCTGATATTTTTTTATCTTCTTTATTAAAATATAAATCTACTATAACTTGATTTATATTAAGCTTATTTATATCAAAATTTGGATCAATATACTTAATAGGTAAATTATTTAATATATCTTTATTTATACTTAACGTAATACATATTATATCTTTATTATCTAAATTAATAATCTTTTCACTAATATTCTTATAATTATCTAATAGATATGATATAAAATTATTCATTATCTTTCTACTATTAAAATTATTTTCATCTATTAAATTTCTTGTATATGTATTACTTGTTAAATCGTTTATATATTCAAAATATTCTTCCCCTACTTTAGCATAGTAATCAGTATTTTTATAATCAATATTCTGTATTGTTTGTATTTTATCTATCTTATATATATTATCATTATAAGATATAGTATTATTTATTTTATATATTGAATTTTCATTATTTTTTGTATATACATTTATTGAATTAGTAAAAACATAATTATTTATATCTATAATATTTCTTAATTCATCATTAATATTTATATCATTTTTTATCTTTTCTCTTTCTTTATTTTTATCTTCTTTAATTCTATTTAATTCTTGTTGTTTTTTATTATTTAACATAATTTTAGTTGCAAATATACCACTAATTACAACAGTAATACCAATTATTATCGATAATATTGATATTATTATATTTTTGTTGTTTCTTTTCTTTTTAATATTTTTATTTTTGCTATTAATTTTCTTATTTGATTTTTTCATTGGAGGTTCTATATCAAAATCAAGTATTTCTATGTCATCATTATTTTTTTTCTTTTTATCTGCCATAACTATCCTCCTCTTACATACTATTAAAATTATAACATTAATATAAAAAAAATAGTATATATTTTTAATAATTTATACTATTTTTTAATTAATTGTTACAATGTATTATCTCGGATCCGAGATAATACATCTTATCTCGGAATTAATATTATCTCGGAAAAAAGGATAGAATCCAATAAAATAAAGGGTTCTACTTTTTATT
>CANRKE010000064.1 GCA_947631135.1 uncultured Bacilli bacterium
TATCATTTTCTGTTTTACATTCAAATAGAATATATCCTACTTCACTTAATAATTCTTCTGGTGTTTTATTTGTTTTATATATAATATCATTATTATTGTAAGCTAATTTATATATATAATTTTTAAATTCATTTAATATATCATTTTCTTCTAAATCTTTATATAATTCATGACTAGGATTAAAATGTTCAAGTAATATTTGTAGTAGTTTACCATTTTCATCTAGTACAGTTGATAAATAATCTCTACAATATCTACTCATTTTTTCTCCAAATTTCTTTTTAATTGTTTTTAATTCGTCTATCATAATACAATACCCCCATTTATATAATGGCTATTATATACTTTTTTGTTATAAATGTCAATAATTCACCCACAAAAAAACTGCTATAAACAGCAGTCTATAACAGTTTAATTATAACAATTAATTTTCTTTTCTTCTTAAGTACATTGATGTACCAATGAATCCTATAATACCAACGATTCCTAGCATTACAACACCAACAATACCATCAAAAGTTTTTGGAACAGCTACATTAGCATCAGCACTTACTTTATTAAATACAGTAATTAATCTAGTACCATTTTCAATTACAGTATCTTCAGAATATTCTTTATTATCATCTTTAGTAGCAAAATGACTGAATGCATATCCTTCTCTAGTTTTTATTTTATCTAGTTCAGGAAGTTCACTTAATTTTGTACCATATTCAACTGTATAAGGCACATCATCAATATAGAATTTAGCTAATGTTTTAATACCAGCAAATACTGCAGGATCTAGACTACCTTCATTACCAACTGTACCTTCTACAATTGATACATTCATGTTAACACTACCTTGTGTTAAAGTAGTTCCTTTATTTTTACCAGGTACTAAATTCTTAACTTCACCATCTACAATATTAACTTTTACACTATTTAATGTACCAGTTACATCACCAGCATCTTCACCACCGATGTATAGATTATCTACTGTACCACCTGCTATATAAACATCAGCACCTTCTACTGTACCACGGTTAACAGTTTGAAGTTTTCCAACTTTAGCTCCAGTTCCAGCTAAAGATACTTTAGCATCATCAGTAAATCCATTAGATCCACCAGCAGTAACATATTCAAATTCACCGCTATTTACATTTACTTCAGTTTTTTTAGTGTAGCTTATTCCTTCACCACCACCGAAAACAGAATGAGCTTTACCACCAGCTAGCATTATAAATGCATCATCTACAATAGTTGTTGCTCCTTCTTTATTTCCACTATACCATGAACAAGTATCACTACTAAATGAAGATGCACCTCCACCAACTATACCGCCAGTAACTTCTCCACCTTTTAGGAATATAAATGTACTTCCAATATGACTTTTGTGAAGTCCACCACCAACGATGTTCTTAACTTTACCACTTTCCATTGTTATTGAAGTAGAATCGAAATCGATACCGTCAGTTTCTTTATGTCCACCACCAAATACTGTAGTGTTTTCATCAACATCGATATCAGCATCTGCTCCTTCCCAAGCAACAACAGTACCTCCATCCTTTTCTTTAATTGTTATAGGTGTTCCATTTGCAAAAACGAAATTTCCTGATTTTTCAGGTGTTTTTGCAGCTTCTGCCTTAACACTTGGTATAAACATTACACACATTACAAGAGCTAATGCAGAAATCAAATACTTTTTCATAAAATTCCTCACTTTCTTTTTAAGAAGCATTACCTTCTTACTATATACATCATACATGATTTATGAATATAAGTCAACTAAATTTTGAAAAAATATTTTGCCATTTACATCCAATATTCGACAATTAATATATATATGGAATTCTTATAATATCGTATTTGTAAACCCTCTTCTTACATGGTATTTTAAGTATTTGTTTAGGATGTCTAGCAATATCTATACTACAACCATCTTCATCTATTAATTTATCAATTTTTAACTTAAAAGTTTCTGTTTTAGGTCCAAATATTTCAACATAATCTGATACTTTAAAATAATTTCTAACTTCCATAGTTATCATATTATCTTTATAATCTAATACTACTCCTAAAAAATCTTGATTAGATATTTCTTGTCTACCCAAATAATATTGCTCATCTACACCAACATTTTTATCATAAAATTGAGGAACATTATCTCTATTTGCAACTCTTGATAATATTTTAATATATTTTTCATCTAATACAAATTTATCTTTATTTTTTAAATATTCATCTATTACATGCCTATATACATATAAAACTGTAGAAACATAGTATATACTTCTCATTCTACCTTCAATCTTAAATGATTTAACACCAATATCTATCATATCCTTAATATATTTAATCATTTGTAAATCTTTAGAACACATAGTAAATTCTGTATCATCTATTATTTTTTCATCACCATCATATAGATCAAAATTCCACCTACATATTTGTGCACAACCTCCACGATTTGAATCTCTATTTGTAATATAATTAGATAATACACATCTACCACTAATTCCAACACACATAGCCCCATGAATAAAACATTCTACATCAATTTTATTATAATCTATTATATCCTTTATGTCATAACGATTAGCTTCACGTGCTAAAACCAATCTTTTTACACCTAAATTTTTATAAAACTTTGCACTTAATCTATTCATACAAGATGCTTGTGTTGATAAGTGTATTTCTAAATTTGGAGCAATCTTTTTAATAATACTAATACACCCTATATCTGATACTATTACTGCATCTACACCTATTTCATCTAATTTTTTAATATATTTTTCTATATTATTAAAATCTTCATCATGATATATAATATTCATAGTAACATATACTTTTTTTCCTATATTATGTGCATATTTAACTGCTTCATCAATTTCTTCTATACTAAAATTTTTAGCATTCGCACGTAAACTATAATCTTTACCTCCAATATATACTGCATCTGCACCATATAAAAGTGCCCACTTAAGTTTTTCTAAATCACCAGCAGGAGCAAGTAATTCTACTTTATTCATCCATATCACCTACTTTATATATACTTTTTTGGTGTAAAAAGCCACTATTTGTATTTTTATTTGTAAATTTGTTATGAAATTCAACTAAAGTTTTTAAATCTAGCATATTATTATAATATAATGTACGAAGTGTTGTTAAAGCATTAATTAATTCATTAATATCAAATTCAATATTATAACTATTTACTAAAATATAATCTATATTACTATCTAATACTTTTCTATAATCTATAATACCATTAGTACATTTCCCATTTACAATATGAGTACCATTATTATCTTCATATATATCATAATATAGATCTTTATTACCTATTCTATATTGTTTATTACTTTTCTTATGATTTATATATTCTAAATAATTAGTTATTAGAAATCTATTAGATGAAAATATATTAAATTTTCCATAAAGTGGTAAAAATAATTTAGATTTAGTATTTTTAGATATTTCAATCATTTCATCTAGTGTTATATCAGGAGATAATATAGAATAATTAACATTATAATCTAAATATGTATTTATACTTTGATAATTAGTAGTTGCACGTATATTACCCCAAATTAATTCTATATTTAATTTATTTTCTAATACTATTTGAACTATTGATAAATCATCAAATATTACTTTCATACCTTCCATTTGTTTAAGTATATCAATTAATTTATCTATTTCATTATTATGTATTACTTTATTCATACTTACTATTATTTCTTTACTAGTTTTAATATTTTTTATCTCTTCTAAAGATAATTCTAATACATTTAAACTATTATAATCTTTAAGTCCTATTATAAATATATCAGCATTAGTATTTATTTCATCTAAATTATTTATCATTAAACAAATCTTATTCATTATATCACCACCAAAAATATAAATATATTATAACAGTTTTAAATTTTTGTGTAAAGTTGTATGTAAAATTGATTATTTAGATTTATTTATATTTCATATTATGATATAATGATGAGGTTTGCAGAGGTGAATAGAATATGAATTTCTACGACAATATAGAAGATTTGAAATATAAAAATATAATTAATGATATTATTAACAACGATAAATTTAGAGAACTAGATAATATTGAACATCACGGTGGAACAAGATTAAAGCATTCACTAAAAGTATCATATTATTCATATAAGATATCAAAATTTATGAAAGTAGATTATATTGCAGTTGCACGTGCAGGACTTTTACATGATTTCTATTTTGAAAAAACTAAACAAATGGAAAAAACTATGCAAAAAGTTAAGTTATTTTCAGTAGGTCATCCTAAAGAAGCAGTTAATAATGCAAGTGAATTATTTGCTTTATCGGATAAAGAAAAAGATATTATTAAATCCCATATGTTCCCAATAGATTATAAAATCCCTAAATATATTGAAAGTTGGATAGTTAGTCTTGTAGATAAGGTTATAAGTTTTAAAGAATTCGGACTTAAAGCTAATTATAAATTAACTACTACAATTAATCTATGGTTAATTCTACTTATAAATATTAAAAAGTAATGAAAGTGCTCATTACTTTTTAATATTTAATCTAAGCTTACTATGTATGGATTATCTTTAGTTCCGTCACCTTGTTCAAATAGAATGTCTGCACGTAAATTTAAAACTGGACTAACTGATGATTGTTCATATATCGTTCCAACTCCTATTCCACCTACATCACTCTTAAAAAATAGTTCGTAAGAACCAATATTGTTTCCGTATGGAGTTCCTAGACGTATCCAAGTTTCATTTCCATATAGATAATAGTTATGATTTTCTATATAATCTACTCCACCTGCAAATGCAACTTCATCGGCTGATAACAATCCTATTTTTAAGTCGTATTCTCCACCATATGTTTCATTTGTATTTGGACATATATATGTTGGTTGTTTACTATCATGAAGTCTACTATATGCACCATAAAGTATAAATTCCCCATCATATTCAACTCTAGATATTGACGTATCGTTACAATATCTTGTATTCGCCAAAAGCTCGTCATATGCTTGCATATGTTCTATATACCAATTATCCAAATAATTTTTTATTTTCGATGATATTCCATCTTGTACATTTGGTTTACTATTGTCATATGTATATCCTACATATTTTTTTTCTAATTCGGAAGAAGAAAAATAATCATAATCATCATTAAATGCACTCATACCCACTGATCCATCTGCTTTAATTCTTATTGAACCATCACCATTAATTCTAACAATTCTAAATAACATATCTTCACCAGATATTGGACCCACTTCTTTTATGTCAGCAATACATTCTTCTTCTGATGAATAATAATCATAATAACCCCATGAACAATAATTATTTGCGTCATATTCAATTTCACCACTTTTTTGCATCATACCTAATCGTTCTAAATCACTAGGCCATTTTAACCCTTCAATCTTTAAATAATTATCTTCCACATTCCCTCTAAAATAATATGTTTCTCCATCATCATCCTCACTTGCATACAATCCGTTTTCTACTACAGCTTGTGATTTTGATGTATCCCTATCATTAGTACTTGATTCTGGTAATGTATCATAATATTCTTGTGATACTGCTATTTTACTAAAATCTGGATTTCCTTTTTGTAATGTATTATCATCCTTTATTACTTTTGATAGTAATTCCGTTTGTTTATTTTGGTGTCCTACTACTGTTATTTTTCCTGAAAATGTCTTTTCCATCATATCTGATTGGTCTAATTCATTTTCACTTATCCAAATATATAGTTCATAATTCTTACTTGATGTTATCTCTTGATTATTTGTTAGTAGTAATTTATTATCTAATACATTTCTGAAATTACCATTACTTATTTTTTCTTCACCAGAATATAGTGCCCATTTAAATTCTAAATCTTCTAATTCACTAGGTAAGCTTATATCTGTTATATTAATATCTACATAAGCTTTAGCTGTACCTGTATTATTTACTTGAAAATTTATTTTACTTGCTTTTTCTTTTATGTCTTTATCATATATTGGTTGTATATTACTCATATTTATTGACTCTAAATTATCATCTTCATAACTTATTAGTAATGTCCCAGCTTTTACTGAATTTTCTTCTCTTGTATTGCTTGATAAATATGTATAAGTAAATCCTATTAACAACAACACTACTACCATTATCGCACCTATTAGTATACTTATTTTCTTCTTATTATTTTCTTTCTCCATTTTTTCACTCTCCTACTATTATTTAATAATTATTATTGATTATTTTCACAACGCAAAAAATCACCTACCTATTCAAGGTAAGTGAATTGGTCTTATAAGATGACCCCCCCCATATCGAACATATGTTTGTACATATTTTTTTATGGAGAGGACCTACCTTTTCTATTACACTCTCATATTATCATGGATTTGGAAAAAGTTCAATATCTATTGTTTAATTTTTTCTTTTTCCAATTCTTCTATTTTTTCTTTTTCTAAATCAGTTAATTCTGATATAGTATCAACATCCATTCCTTTTTTTAGCATCTTCTTTGCTGTTTCTATGGCTTGTTTTATAAAACCACGCTTAAACCCACGTTTTTCACCAATTTTTTCACCAATTTTTTCACCAGCTCTTTGACCCTTGTTGTATATAGAAGTATCATAAGCATCATAACTTCTCATAACTATGCTTCCAAAATCAAAACATTTTTCATTCATCACTTGATTTGCTTCATACATATATTCATCCTCTCCTAACTTTTCTCCAACTCTCTTATCCATATTAACTATAAACCCTAGTACCCTTTCTTTTTCATTTAATCT
>CANRKE010000065.1 GCA_947631135.1 uncultured Bacilli bacterium
TGGGCGATATAGGACTCGAACCTATGACCCCCTGCTTGTAAGGCAGGTGCTCTAACCAACTGAGCTAATCGCCCAAATATAAATATATTTCGTTTCGACGTATATAATAATATCATTATTAATTAATAGTGTCAATATTTTTTTACATTTTTTTTCATTTTTTTAAATTATATTGTCACAAATTATTTTATGTTCTTTCTCTAGAAATATACTCATTCAATTTATTTTTTATAAAAATTGGTAACGATTTTCTTAATTCCTCAAATCCATGAGGTGTTTCATGTACTTTAGTAGTTTTAACATTACCTCTATAATTTATATTTTTAATTGATAATTTTACTTGTTTATTCCAATGATCTATTTCTAAAACTTTAGCATATATTATTTCATTTATAGTAACATAATCTGTAATATTATTTACAAACTTTTTACTTATTTCTGATATATGTATCAATCCAGAATACTCTGAACCAATTTCAACAAAAACACCATATGTTTGGATTCCTACTACCTTACATTTTACTGTATCTCCAACTCTAAATGACATACTATCACCCACTTAACACCTATTAATTATAGCACATAATTAAATAAACACAAAGAAAAAATTGTTATTAACAATAAAAAATTCGCCTAATAAATATATAAGCGAATCAAAAATTTTAATATAAAATTAATTTTTTCCAGTATGTCCAAATCCACCAGAACCACGTTTAGTATCTTCTAAAGTATCAACAATATTAAAATCTGCTTTTATAAAAGGAGCTATAATAAGTTGTGCAATTCTATCATTTTTAGATACTACTTTTTCTTCTTTAGATTGATTATAAAGTGCAACTTTAATTTCACCTCTATAATCAGAATCGATAACACCAACTTTATTTGCAGGAGCAAGACCTTGTTTTACAGATAAACCACTTCTTGCGTATATAAATCCAGCATATCCAACTGGTATTTCCATTCCAAGCCCAGTAGGAATAAGTACAACTTCACCAGGTTTAATAGTTACATCTTCTTCTATACAAGCATATATATCAGCGCCTGCTGAGAACTCTGTACCATATGTTGGTAATTTAGCTTCTTCATTAAATTTCATTACATTTATTTTGCTTATTTCCATGTTAATCTCTCCTCTTATTTTTTTCATGTAATACTACTTTATTTTCTTTTAAAGATTTTTGTACATCAATTATTCTTTGATTAGAAGATCCTCTAAATAATAATTTAGGATCTTTTTTATCTAATTCAAATTTACCATCTACTAATACATCAATATATGATAATATTTCTTTAGTAAAATCATATTTTTTGCACATTTCACCAAGTATTTGTTTATCATACAAATATCCTGAATATGCCCACACATCTTTATTTGGATATTTTTCTTTTACTTTTCTAAGAAGTGGTAATAAACCTTTTTGGTTTGCAGGTTCAAATGGTTCTCCACCTAATAAAGATAGCCCAGATATATAATCATGATTTAAATATTCTAATATTTCATCAATTTGTTTATCAGTAAATTCATTTCCATAATTAAAATCCCAAGCTTCAGGGTTAAAGCACCCTTTACAGTGATGAGTACATCCACTTACAAATAAAGATACTCTAACCCCTACACCATTTGCAACATCTATTCTTTTAATACTTGCGTACTTCATAAATTATCCTATAAATGAGTTACACGAGCTTTTATTTCTTTTGTTTTACCAGCATTCCAGAAGTTTTCACCTAAATATCCACAAGTACGACGTGTTACATTCATCTTGCTTTTGTCCTTATTTCCACAGTTTGGACAAACCCATTCATAATTATCGTCTATTTCTATTTCTCCATCAAATCCACATACATGACAGTAATCTGATTTAGTATTGAATTCTGCATATTGTATATTATCATAAATAAATTTAACAACTTCTTCAATAGCTTCAATATTATGTAACATATTAGGTATTTCAACATATGATATTGCTCCACCTGAAGATATTGTTTGGAATTCACTTTCGAATCTTAATTTTTCAAAAGCATCAATTTTTTCTCTAACATCAACATGATAAGAATTTGTATAATATCCTTTATCAGTTACATCTTTTATTGATCCAAATTTTTCTTTATCTATACGTGCGAATCTATAACACAAACTTTCTGCAGGTGTACCATAAAGTCCGAATCCTAATCCTGTTTCTTTCTTCCATTTTTCACATGCATTACGAAGTGTATTCATAACTTTTAAAGCAAATTCTTTTCCTTCTTTAGTTGTATGACTAACTCCTTTCATAAGTTTTGTCATTTCATATACACCAATGTATCCTAAAGATATTGTTGAATATCCATCTTTTAAGTATTTGTCAATCTTTTCATTTGGTTCAAGTCTAGCTATTGCTCCATATTGCCAATGAACTGGACTTACATTTGAAAGTGTACCAAGAAGTGCATGATGACGACACATTAGTGCTTCTTTACATAATTCTAATCTTTCATCTAAAAGTTCAAAGAATTTCTTTTCATCTTTATTTGCTATTATAGCTATTTGTGGTAAATTAATACTTACTACCCCTTGATTAAATCTTCCTTCAAATTTGTAATTTCCAAATTCATCTTTCCATGGTGATAAGAAACTTCTGCACCCCATAGGACTGAATACATTTCCTTCATAATTTTCACGCATTTTCTTAGCTGATATGTAATCTGGGTACATTCTTTTTGCTGAACATTTAACTGCAAGTTTAGTTAAATAATCATATTTACCACCAGTTAAATTATTATGTTCGTCTAAAACATAGATAAGTTTTGGGAATGCAGGTGTAATGTATACTCCTTGTTTATTTTTAATTCCTTCTAATCTTTGTTTTAATACTTCTTCTATTATCATTGCATTTTCTTCAATATATTCATCATCTTTATCTAGATTTAAAAATATTGTAACGAATGGTGATTGTCCATTAGTAGTCATAAGAGTATTTATTTGATATTGTATAGTTTGAACTCCACTTGATAATTCACTTCTTAATCTATCATCTACTAGTTCTTTAATAACTTTTTTACTTAGTTTATCACCATATTTTTCAGTATATTTATTCATGTATTTATCATGACTTTTTCTTAAGTATTTACCTAAATGTTTTAAATCTACTGATTGTCCACCATATTGACTAGATGCAACTGCAGCTATAATTTGTGTAGTTACAGTACAAGCAACTTGAAAACTTTTTGGACTTTCAATTAATTTACCATTCATAACTGTTCCATTGTCTAACATATCTTTAATGTTTATCAAACAACAGTTAAATATTGGTTGTAAGAAGTAATCTGCATCATGAAAATGTAGGATTCCTTCTTCGTGTGCTTTTGAAATTTTTTCAGGAAGTAATATTCTTTTTGTTAAATCCTTAGAAACTTCTCCAGCAATTAAATCTCTTTGTGTAGATGCAATAGTTGCATTTTTATTTGAATTCTCTTCAGCAACATCTTTGTTGCTGTTTTTTATTAATGATAATATAGATTCATCAGTAGTATTTGCTTTTCTTATTAATGATCTTTCATATCTGTATAGCATATATGCTTTTGATAGTTCATATTTGTTGAATTCTACTAATTTTTTTTCAACCATATCTTGTATATCTTCAACTAGTAATCTTTTCTTTTTAGAATTTTCAACATATTTAACTATTTCTTCAATTTGTTCTGGTGTTACTTTATCACCTTTTTCTACTTCTTCATTTGCTTTAGATACAGCAACACGGATCTTATCTCCATTAAATTCAACTTTATCACCATTTCTCTTGTAAACTTGTTTTCCCATAATTCTACCTCCAACTATCTTTTACAATAAAACTATAACATATTTAATAAAATAATAAAGTTGCAATTGCAACATTTTGATAAATTTGATAAAATATTTTTAGATACATGTAAAGTGAGGTAATTTTATGGATTTAGATTTATTTTTAAATTTTGACGAAAGCGAGAAAAACGCATTGATAAAACGTTTAAGTGCTAAAAAAATAAAATACAAAAAAGAAGGGATAGTTGCAACAAACATAAATAACATTGACACTATTGGAATAATTTTAAGTGGAAAAATAAACATAATCAGATATGACTATAATGGTAAAAAAACAATAGTAAGTACCCTTAAACAAAATGATATATTTGGGAAAAACTTTAATAAGTCAAATAACAATGAACTATACGCAATCGCAAGAGATGACTCTGAAATTTTATTCATAGAATATGATAAAATAATATCTAGTAAAAATCCTACATTGATATCTAATCTAGTAAATATATTAGCTAATAAAGTTGTATTATTAAATGAAAGAATAGAACTACTTACAAAAAAAACTATAAGAGAAAAAATATTAGATTACTTTTCTTATTTACAATCTATAAAAATATCTAAAACATTTACTTTAGATATGACTTTTACTGATCTTGCTGATTATTTATCTGTAGATAGAACTGCACTTATGCGTGAATTAAAAAACTTAAGTGATTATGGATTAATTAAAAAAAGTGGAAAGAGAATAACAATATTATATTAAACTGTTATTTTTTCTTTTTCACTTATTATCTTATCTAATTTATTATCTATAATCGAATATAAATATATACTTATAGGTTTATTTGTTAATGTTTCAACAAATGTTTTATATCCATTCATTTGTTCTAAATATTTATCATCATCAATATTTTTTAATTTGTAATCTACTATCTTAATATCATTATCACTTTCTATTATAAGGTCAATTATACCATGATTAGATATATTGTCTTTTTCATATATAAATTCAAATTCTTTATAATATTTTAAATTATTACCTTTTAATATATCTAGGTTTAAGAAATTTTTAATTTTATTTTTATAGTAATCATCAATATTTAATTCATCTAATCTAGGATTATTAAAATCTATTATTTCAAGTAAACTATGTATATAAGTACCAAATTCCATATTCTTTATTTCTTTTTCAGTTAATTTTTTATAATTAAGTTTAGAATAATGTTTTTCTTCCTCTATTTGATTTTCTATATTTATTTCATTTACTAAAAACTTCTTTGCATTCATATCTATATTTTTTTTATAATTATATTCTTTTATAATATTATAATCTTTAGTTAAATTAAGATTAGAATAATCTATATTTACTATATATGGTTCTAAAATATTACTTATTGATTCTAATATATCTTTAAATGATCTATATTTCTTTCTTATATTTAAATCAACTATATTATTGTTACATGGTTTACTATCATAATTAAATGAATTAATTAAAATCATCTTTTCTTTACATCTTGTTAATGCAACATAAAATAATCTTATTTTTTCTGATATTTCATCTTTTAAATATCTTTCTTTCATTAAATATTTATATATTGTTGTATTAATACCATCCTTTATATATGGTGTTATTAATCCATACTTATTATCAAATAAAAATTTATCATTTAAATCAAGTATATTAAATGTTTTATATAAAAATGGAAAATAACATATATGATATTCAAGGCCTTTTGATTTATGTATTGTCATAATTTTAACACTATTTAGTACATTTTCATTTTTAGAAAATTTTATATCCATATCATGTTCTGCAATATTAGATAAATATGTTAAAAAATCTTCTGGAGTATATCCCAAATTATTTACACATTCTTGTAAATTTTGTAAATATTCAATTCTAATAGATGCATCATCTATTCCACCAACTAAAGGTAATTTATCATATATATTAAATACTTCAATAATTTTATCTAATATCATTTTACTTGTCATAATATTATATTTATCACTTATTTTATTTATTTTCTTAATTGTTAGACTATCACTATAATTATTATTTAAAATACATGTAAATATTTCATCATCACTCATATTTATAAGATAGCTACGACTAACACTTAAAAACGCATATTTAAATTCATCATCAAAATTATTTTCATTACATTTCTTTATAAGTGTCATAATATTTTTTATTAAATATATATCTATACTATTAGTTAGTTTTTCATCTCTACATATAGTAAGTGGAATATTAAAATATTCAAATATTTTCTTATATAAATCAAAACTTGTAGATCTATCAACTAAAATTACAAAATCATTATATGTAATATCTCTAACCTTATTATCATCACTATCTTTATCATATATCTTATAATGATTTTTAACTTTATCCAATATATCTTTAGCTGTTATAAATATTTCTATTTCTTCCTTTGAATAAATATTATCTTTATCATATTGATAATTATATATTAATAAATTGTTATCTTGTTCAAACTTACCTTCATTATTATAAGAATCATTACCAAATATCATTTGATGTTCGCCTACATAATCAGCTCCACCTATTTCATCATCCATAATTTTATTGAATAACAAATTAATATTATCTAATACTTCATATCTAGATCTAAAATTTTTTAGTAAATCAATTTTTTTACCACCATTATGTTCTCTATAATTATCATATTTATTCTTAAATAAATATGGATTAGCATTTCTAAATCTATATATTGATTGCTTAATATCTCCTACCATATATACATTATTATTAGAAATCAAAGATATAAATTCTTCTTGTAAATCACTAGTATCTTGATATTCATCAATTAATATTTCATTTAAACTATGTTTAATTTCTTCT
>CANRKE010000066.1 GCA_947631135.1 uncultured Bacilli bacterium
CACACTTCTTCCCTTGTCAACTCTTTTTTTTCCTTTTTTTTATTTTTTTTCCCTTTTTCACCTTTTTTGACAATTTTTTTGCAATTTATTGTTTACTATATTCATTTATTATACTTTCAGCCTTATATAAATAATCTAACATCTCTCTAATCTTTTGACATGTTTTCATCTCATCTTTTTCGTATTCTACCTTTTCTGGAATTGATATTAATACATATAATAAATTTTCTTCTTCCTCTAATAATGGATATTTATCTATATAATTTTTATATAGTTCATTAAAATCAAATTCTAAACAATGTTTTTTAAAAAAATGATAAAAATCATATATAGGAATACCAATTTTTGATTTTTCCCAACTTATAAGATATGGTGATTTATCTCTTAAAAGATGATCTATTTCTAAATTATTATGTAGTGTGACTACTCTCTGTTTCTTTTTATCTTTAGTTATTTCCAAAAGATAATCTAATTTATTATTGCAATATAATATTGCAGAATATATTTTTGATATATTTCTAGAAAGAAGATATTCTTTAGGACTCATATATACACTTTTTTCAGCAATTAAAACTAGATCATTATAATAGTTATATATATAATCTAATTGTTGCTTTATATCTTCATATATTTTTTTATATTCATCATAAGTTATTTCTTTATAATAGGTTGTTTTATTATGTAATAAACTAGTTAAATATATTATATCTAATGCTTTTTGTTCTTTTGGTGTATCAATATCTTCTATATAATTATATATTGAATATTCACTTCTTTCATCATTATCTATTACTTTAGGAAAATATTCAAAATTTCTAGAAATTAAATAGTCTTGTAACTTTTTAATATTGTTATTTTTATTCTTTTTCTTAAATACATAATTACCCTTTTCTGTATTTATTATTAGTGCATTTTTTTTAATAGTAAACTTTTTGGGGACTAAATCATATTGCAATAATAAATTTTTAAATTCATTCATCATAACTAATTTACATTAGGAATTATAATTTTATCCCCAATTTTAACATTACTTAAATTATTATATTCTTCTAATTGTTCTTTAGAAACATTATATGTTGAAATAATTTTTTCTATAGTATCTTCTTCTCTCATTATATATACATGATATGTCTTAAATGTTTCTTCACTGTTGATATTACTAAATATACTATCCATTATAGTATTGTCTACTTCATTACTTTCTTCTTTTACTTCTTCTATAATTTCTTGTTTATTATCTATTATTACATTATCAATTTCTTTATTATTCATATCTATTCTATCCTCTTTCACAATTTCTTCAACTACTATTTCATCTTGTTCTTCTATTTCAGGTAATTCTTCATCATCCAAATCTAGAATTGTTCTTTCTTCATCATCATCTTCACTTACTTCATCAATAATATTTTCTTCTTCTTCCTTAACTTTTAAATTATCAAGTAAAATTGCAATATTTACTCTTAATATTTCATTATTAATTATTTCATAGTAAAAATCATCGATATCAACTTTTACTTCATTCATATCATATTTACTATCAATATCTAATTCAAATGGTAAAGTATAACTAAAGTTTTCTTTATTGATACTTGCCTCAGTCATCTTATAATCTCCACTAATCACAAATTCTAAAAATATTGATTCATTTTTAATTTCAACTTTATGTTCTAATGAAATACTAGTAATATCAGACACTCTTGTTTTAAAAATAATGTCTTTTTTAAAAGGTATTATTTTATTCATATTTTCACCTCAATATATTATATTTTAGTTTTATAAATATATTCTTTATTTTTTATTTTCTTCAATAAATTCGTCATGACTATTAACTAATATTACATCTTCTCCTATTTTTTTAATCATATTCCATCCAACCAAAATATTATCATTTCTTCTAAATATATTAAAAAATCCTTTTTTTAATTCAACTACTAAATTTACTATCTTATTATCGTTTATTTCAACATCAATAATTTTACCTAATTTTTTTCCATCCGTTAAGTTAATTATCTCCTTTGTTTGCAAATCAGATAAATGCATTTACATCACCTATTAAAACTTATTATATATTTTTAAATTTATTCTACAATGACTTAATGTTTTTATTATTTTTTAATATATAAATATCTTCTAAAACCTGTTCATATTCTTCAATATTATCAGGATATAAATAATCATATACTAATGTATCATAAGGTAATACATAACATAAGTTTTGATTAGATTTTATATTTTTATCATGCCAATTAACGCATACAAATTTATAATATTTATCATCTATTTTTTTTAACTCTCTTATTGGTAAACATAGCTTGTCTTCAATATTATAAAGCATTATAATTTTTCTATCTTTCATAACATCACCTATATTAATTTATTCATAATAATAAAAATAGGTACAAAAAAAGAACGATATTATTAAATATCATCCCATTATTTTTCTTTATAACTTGCACATATTGTATCATCTTTTTCTTTAGCTTCTTCACAATTACATGATACTTTAATCTTATTTAATTTACACATATCATTATCACTATCAAGATGTTTACAAGTTTTAACATCACATTCTATTTTTTGATCTTTTTTCATAACATACCTCCATTTATATTATGGAAATATATTTGAATATTATTCTTATTTTTTATCTTTACTTTCAAGTTCTGGTAGTATGATGTATGGGTCATCTATTGTTCCATCCCCACCTTTATATATTGTATCATTTGATAGATAGAATATTGGTCTCATCATCGCACGAGAACTACAAGAACTTACTATAATATTACCAGTATAAGATATTTGATATGCTTGATAAGTATTACTTGAATTAGGAGTAATTGTCCACCAATTTGATGTATCTTCAAATTTTGATAAATAATTATAATTTTGACATTCAAAATCTTTAGAACTTTTACACTCAGGATCAATACTAGCATTAATATATTCAGATAGTGTTATTAAAGTTGCATATTGGTTATCCAATACATCATTACAAGCTTTATCCATACTATTATCCTCATCTGTTTCACTTTTTGGTGAAATACAAGCATTAATTTTAACTAATTTTGCTTTAAAATCTGTTGGAAATATTTCTTCATTTTCTATAAATTCATTTAAATTGTCCAATAATCTACTTATTTTATAATCATTTTTCCCATTGTTATTATTTTTCTCAGAATTATATCTATCATCATATGCACTTCTTTCAGACTCTGATGCATATAAAATTTTTATATTACCATCTTTATTTATTCCCATTATTCTATATAAAGATTTTCCTACTTTTAAATAGTTATTCTCTACTTCTCCTCTAAATATATATTCATCATTTTGAACATATAATCCTTTGCCAGACACAACTGTTTCATTATCATCCAATATTTTATCATATAATTCAATTGTTCTATAGTCGTTTCCACAATTTATGTGAGCAATATATGAATAATTATTATTAACATTTTTAACTGTTACATCCCCATTACATTTATTTCCATTTTCAACTAATTCTTCAAGTGGTTTAATATATTCTTTACTAACTAATTGTTTAATTGTTATTGATATTTCATCACCATCTTGTTTTGGTAACATTTTTTTGTTAGCTTTATAATAGTTTTTAGCTGCACTAACAAGTTTATTTTCTAATGCCTCATAACTTAATTTTTTTGGACTTGATAAAATTATAGATGAAACTACTATTACAATTATAATTACTACTATTAATAACAAGGATACTAATAATATTCTTTTTTTATTTCTAAACACATTTACTCCTCCTCATATAAACTAACAATAGTATATCAAAAAATAAATATGTTTTCTATATATTTTTATAAAAAAATAATTTATTTGCCAAATATTAATGAAACTATTATAATACTAGCTATTATACCAGCTAAATCAGCAATTAGTCCAGCTTTAAGTGCATACTTCGTTTTTTTAATTCCTACACTACCAAAATATAGTGTTAATATGTATATAGTTGTATCTGTACTTCCTTGCATTGTTGATGCTACTCTACCTATGAATGAATCCGGTCCATAATTAGAGAGTATCATGTTTAACATAGATATTGCTCCATTACCTGATATTGGTCTTAATATTGCAAGTGGAAAAACTTCTTTTGGAAATCTAATAAATTCAAATATTGGAGATAATAATTTAAAGATTAAATCAAGTAATCCACTTTTTAATAATATATTAGTACCAAGTATCATACCTAAAATATAAGGAAATATTGATATGCCTATTTGTACCCCTTCTTTTGCTCCATCTACAAATTCATCATATACATCTACTTTTTTTATTATTCCATATATAATTATAAATAATACTAATAAGGGTAAAATAATGTCAGCTAATTTCATATTTTCACTTTCCTTTTTTTCTAAAATAATAATCTGCAAGTAATCCAACAATAGTTGATATTAATGTTGCTATTATACTTGTTATTACTATTTCTGTAGGATTTGAACTACCATGTAACATTCTAAGTGATATTACTGTTGTTGGAATAATTGTTAATCCACTTGTATTCATTACTAAAAATGTAATCATACTTGATGATGCTTCTTTTTTATTTTTATTTAATTTTTGTAATTCACTCATAGCTTTAAGTCCTAATGGTGTAGCTGCAGAACCAAGTCCAAACATATTAACTGCAATATTGCTAGCAATATACCCAAGTGCTGGATGTGATGGAGGTATATCTTTAAATATTTTTGATAATAATGGAGAGATTAATTTAGAAAATTTATCTAGAAGTCCACTCTTTTTTGCAATAGTAACTATTCCAGTCCATAATGAAATCATAGGAAATAATTTAAGTATTAAATCTAATGTTGTTTTACCACACTCTAATATTTCTGTATTAATTACACTAAAATTGTTTGTTATTATTGAATATATTATTCCACCAACTATAAAGAATGCCCATATATAATTTATCATTTAAACCAGCCTAACAATTTTTTAAAAAATCCCTCTTCTTTTTTATCTTTTATAACTTTTAAATATATGTTTTCGGTATGTACAACTTTGTTATCAAATAATACATTTACTATTCCAACTATATTATCTTTAATTTTTCTTTTATCTTTTTCTAATTTTATATCTAATTTTAATTTATTCTTTTCGCTATTTTTAATAGTATAATAATAATCATTTTCTATATATACTTGACCTTTATAATTTTTATCATCTATATCAAAATTATCCTTATTCAATACTTTATACTTATTATAATTTTTAAATACATATTCATAAGTATCTTTATGATCATCAAAATCATTACCATCATTAAGAGTTACTATACTAATATTTAAATTATTTTTACTTGCATTAGTTACTAATGTTCTTCTTGCTTTTTTAGTAAAACCAGTTTTACCCCCAGTTGTATATTTATATGTTCTTATTAATTTATTTTTATTATTCCAAACATATGTATTTTTATTTGTAGTTAATTTATATGTTTTTGTACCAACAATTTGTCTATATATATCATTTTGTATTGCATAACTTGATAATATTGCCATGTCATTACTTGTAGATATATTTTCACATTCTTCATCTAGTCCATGTGGATTACAAAATTTAGTGTTTTTCATTCCTATATTTTTAGCTTTATCATTCATTGATTCTACAAATTTATCAATATCTCCACTTACGTATTTAGCTATCATCATTGCTGCGTCATTACCACTTCTAAGCATTAACCCATAAGTCATATCAAGAAGTGTCATCTCTTCTCCAGGTTTTATATATATACCTGAACCATACCCTTTAAAGACTGTATCATCAACAATTACAATATCATTCATTTTTCCAGATTCAATTGCAACAATTGCTGTCATAATCTTAGTGATTGAAGCAATAAGATTTTTATCATCACCATTCTTTTGATATAGTATTCTATTAGTATCTGTATCAATGACAGTCATAGCATGTGCATTATCAGAAAACGCAAATACATTATTTGGTATTAATATTAACAATAAAGTAAAATAAAACAATATCTTCTTCATACAATTCACCTATTTAATGTTTATGAAAAATATATTGTTTTATGTATTTTAATTATTCACTTTTTACAACATAAGGATTATTAACTTCACCATTTCCTTGGGTAAACAGTGTGTCAGATCTCAGATTGAAAACTGGCACAGCGACATTTCTATTGTTGACATTACTGCGATTGATGATACCGTAAACGTTCATATTGAACTCATAAGCACTAAAACCATAGAAATAGTAAGGCGACCCCAGGCACCTATAGGAACTGCTTCCTGATAAATAATAATTAGAATTTGTTGTATAATATTTTCCTCCTGCAAATACTGCTTCATCTGCTGATAAGAGTCCTATTTTTAAGTCGTATTCTCCTCCATACAATTTATCTGTGTTCGGACATATGTAGCTTGGCTCCGGTATATGTCCACTATCTGTATTTAATCTTCCATATGTCCCATAATTTAAATCCCCATTGCTATCTATATTCTTTGTTGTTGTATCATTACAATATCTTGTATTTGCTAGTAGTTTATCATAATCAGTCATATTTTTTTGATACCAACTATCTAAATATTCTTTCATTGTACTATTTATATTCTCACTATTTGAATCT
>CANRKE010000067.1 GCA_947631135.1 uncultured Bacilli bacterium
TTCGGTGACTCATTTTGTCATGCACTACTAAAAAAACTTGTTTTTTTTGAGTTATTATTTAAATAAATAACATATTTTGCCGAAAAGAAAAGCCTATTTTCAATAAAAATTAAACTTTTTTTATCTCATTAACTGTCAAACTCGGGATTGTACTAGTAAATAAATGATTTGTAACTTCACCAGGTTACTAATCAGTATTATACGTGTTATAATAAACTTTGGAGTAGAAAAAATAAATGACTTTAAATTAGATAATATAACTAGAAAAGAAATAATTGATGGTGTTACAGTTGTCTATAAACGAAATAAAATGGTTGAAATTATGTTTCAAATGAAAACAGATTTTATTCCAATTACGATTCAATTAAAGAAGCAAATAAAGCAATAGTAAAACTTTCGAAAAAATGAATTACTGCTGTAATTGGACCAAAAGCTCCTTGGAGTGGTAATAATGGAAAACAGATTCAAAATCGTTAAAAAATGTGATTATAGATGATGAAAAAATTGATATTTCTGATAATATGAAGTTGAAACAAGTAAGAAAAAAGAGGTCGTATTATAAATAATATTGTGAGAAAAATTCACTGACACTATTTATAATACAACCCAATATGATATTAAATTTTTTTGACAATTATTTGACAGAAAAGATGTTTTTATATTTAGAAAAATATTGATATTTTTCGCATTTTTGCTAAAATAATATTAGAAAGGAGACGATGATATGAATAGTAATTTAACTATAAAATGTATAAAATCAAGTGATAATGATTTTTATGATATTTGTAATTATTGTGAAAAAAATATAAATAGAGAAAATTTAAATATTAATGGAGGAGTATTAGAAAACTATGATATTACTTATCAATCTATAATGCTATTTGTAACTTATTTTAATCAAACTCCAATAGCTTATGCATCGATAAAAATTAAAAAAGAAGGAGAATATTATATCTCCCAAATTGCTATAAAAAATGAATATAAGAGAATCGGTATCGGACGAGCTATGGTAAAAATGATAATTAAAAAAGCGGAAGAAGATAACATGAATTTAAGAACCCATGTAAGGTATTGGAATAAACCATCGTTAGAACTTTTCCATTCATTAGGATTTGATCAATCTGATACATTAACCAAAAGAGGAAGTTATACTTTTAAATTAAAAATTTTAAATTTAGATAATAATCATACCAAAATTAAAAGATAATTAAATTTTTTTATCAGATGATTATAAAATAAGTAGCAAAATAATCTAAAATATTCCCAACTCACTTTGATGATGATAGTGAATAATTGAATAAAATCAAAAATTTAAAAAGTGTATGTTTGTCTACGATTACTTTTAATTGGATTACTGATATAAGTAACATTATGGCGACTACTCCTGATGCATTTTTACAAAGGAAGCAATTGTTAGATTAGTAACAATTTGGTACGAAAATATAATTTCATTAGCAAATAATAATCCTCGAAATATTATAATTAAATAATTTTATAGTAAAATGGTAGAAAATAAGATTAATTTTTTTAAAATAATTTATAAAAGTTTTACTAGCAAAAGTTAGATAGATATTTTTATTTGTAGCTAAATAAACATTGATATTAGGAGTTCTTTATTTATTTCTATTTCTTTCAATATTTGATTTAATGCCAATTTCTTTTCATGTATATCCATAATAAAACTGATACTCCTTTCTTTTGAATATCAGTTTATATTATTTCTATTGAAATTACCATTCCCTTTTTTTACTTGTCTATTCTATTGGGTACACTTCATGCTAAATATTTTCATTAGCATCTTTTTTATATAAATTTTTATTTAATGTTAAGAATATATTATTTTTTGATGTGAATGTGTTATAATTAAGTGAGAAAGAAAAATTTAAGGTGATTTTTTATGAATAATAAAACAGTATTGGTAACAGGATCAAGTAATGGAATAGGTGCAGAAACAATAAAGGTTTTTGCTAAAAATGGTTATAATGTTATAATAAACTATAATAAAAGTAAAGAAAATGCATATAATCTACAAAAATATGTATTAGATAATTATAATGTTGAGTGCATGGTAATTAAAGCAGATGTATCAAAAGAAGAAGAAGTAAGCGAAATGGTATATCAAATATATAAAAAATTTGGAAGTATCGATGTACTTATAAATAATGCAGGTATTGCTATTGATACACTTTTTGAAGATAAAACCGTAGAAAATTTTAGGAATACAATAAACATAAATTTAATTGGAACATTTATAACAAGTAAAATAATTGGACAAGACATGTATAAAAATAAGAATGGAATAATAATAAATATTTCGTCAACAAATGGAATAGATACATATTATCCAATGAGTTTAGACTATGACGCTTCAAAAGCAGGTGTTATTTCTTTAACACATAATCTTGCAGTACAATTTAAGCCATATGTAAGAGTTAATTGTGTTGCTCCAGGATGGGTAGAAACTGAGATGACTAAAAACCTAGATGAAGAATTTATTAATAAAGAAAATGAAAAAATATGTTTAAATAGATTTGCAAAACCAATTGAAATTGCTAAAGTAATATATTTTTTAGCAAGTGATGATGCATGTTATATAAATAATGAAATAATAAGGGTTGATGGAGGTTCGATGTCATGATAACTATAAATAAAAGATTAGAATTACTATTAAATGAATCTAAAAATGAATTAAAAAATTATTTTGATGATATAGACAATTTATGTATGAAAAATAGTTTAAAAGTTATTAATGCATTTAAAAATAATAAAATAAGTGAAGCACATTTAAATGGAACTACTGGCTATGGATATAATGATATGGGTAGGGATACTATAGAAAAAGTATTTAGTGAAGTATTAGATAGTGAAGATAGTTTAGTAAGAACACAGTTTATTTCTGGATCACATGCATTAAATGTTTGCTTATTTGCCCTTTTAAGACCAGGTGATACCCTTCTTAGTATAACTGGATTACCATATGATACATTACATGAAGTAATAGGAATAAAAGATAATGATAGTTCATTAAAATCTTTTGGTATAAATTATGATCAGATAGATTTAGTTGACAATGATTTTAATTATGATAAAATAAAAGATGTAATAACAAATAAAAAAATAAAAGTAATTGAAATTCAAAGATCTAGAGGATATTCAACAAGAGAAAGTATTACAATAGACAAACTTTCTAAAGTTATTAAATTTATTAAAAACATTAATGAAGAAATAATTATAATGGTCGATAATTGTTATTGTGAATTTGTTGAGGATTTAACACCTACAAGTGTTGGAGCAGACATAATGGTCGGTTCATTGATAAAAAATTTAGGTGGTGGTATCGCACAAAATGGTGCATATATTTCTGGTAAGAAAGATCTTGTTGAACTATGTGCACAAAGACTAACATTGCCTGGTGAAGGTAGAGATGTTGGACCATCATTCGATTCAAATAAACAAATATTAGAAGGTATATATATGGCACCAAGTGTAGTTGCATCTGCACTTAAAACATCATTACTAACACGTTTTTTACTTGAAAAATTAGGTTATGAAGTTAGTCCTAAATATACTGATAAATCAGCAGATATAGTTTGTGCGATTAAATTTAATAATCAAGATAAATTAATAAAATATGTCCAAGGAATACAAGAGTATTCTGCAATTGATTCACATGTTATGCCTATACCATTTGATATGCCTGGGTATGATGATAAAGTAATAATGGCTTCTGGAAGCTTTACTCAAGGTTCATCTATTGAAATATCCTGCGATGGTCCAATAAGAAAACCATATGTTGCATATCAACAAGGGGGATTAACATACGAGTATGGAAAGATAGCTGTATTAAATGCTATTAATAAAATAATGGAGGAATAAAAATGATTGAAAAAAATGAACTTAAAAAAAATTTGGAATTATATAGGGATAAAATAGATAATTTATGGAGGTCTCTTTGACATAGATAGTGAAAAAAACAAAATTGATGCACTAGAACAAAAAACTTTAGAAAAAGATTTTTGGAATGATAAAAAGAAAAGTGAAGAAATAATAAATCAATTAAATGATATTAAAAATAAAGTTGATAATATAGATAAAATAAGAAAGAATATTAATGAAAATTTAGAATTACTTGATATATCAGATGATGATAACGAATTGTTAAATAGTATTTATGATGAATATATAACAATTAAAGAAACATATAAAAATTTTGAGTTACTAACACTTTTAAATAAAGAATATGATAATAATAATTGTATCTTAGAAATACATTCTGGAGCAGGTGGTACTGAATCATGTGATTGGGCAAATATGTTATATAGAATGTATACTAAATATTGTGAAAGACATAATTTTAAAATTGAAGTAATTGATATTAATCAAGGATTAGAAGCTGGTATTAAAAGTGTAAGTATTTTAGTTAAAGGTAAAAATGCATATGGGTATTTAAAAAGTGAAAAAGGAGTACATAGATTAGTTAGAATTTCACCATTTGATTCAAATAAAAGAAGACATACTTCATTTGCATCTGTAATAGTAACTCCTGAAATAAATGATAATACAGATATAGTTATTAATGATAGTGATGTTAGAATAGATGTATATAGGAGTAGTGGTTGTGGTGGACAAGGAGTTAATACAACAGATTCAGCAGTAAGAATTACACACATTAAAACTGGTATTGTTGTAACTTGTCAAAATGAAAGAAGCCAAATAAAAAATAAAGAACTTGCTTTTACTGTATTAAAAAGTAAATTAAAATTATTAGAAATAGAAGAAAAAGAAAATAATTTAAAGAAAATAAAAGGTGAAGTAATGGCAAATGAGTTTGGTTCTCAAATAAGAAGTTATGTTATGCATCCATATTCATTAGTTAAAGATCATAGAACAAACTATGAAACAAGTAATGTAGATAAAGTAATGAATGGATTTATAGATGAATTTATTTATGAATATTTAAGAAGTGAGGTATAGAAGTTTATGTTTTTATTTAAAAAAAGAAGTAATGAAAATATTTTAAAAACGATTTATTCAAAAACAAAATTAAGAAGATATACTGAGTTTTTATTGGGTATATTTATAGTAGCTCTATCTTATAATGTACTTATTTTACCAAATAATATAGTATATGGTATTGGTGGTGTTGGTGTTATATTTAAAAGATTATTTAATCTTGATCCTGCTCTTACAATATTAATTGGTGATGCAATATTAATTATTTTAAGCTTTTTTACACTCGGTTTTGATGATACAAAAAATACTTTAGTTGGATCAATAATGTATCCACTAATGATTAAATTAACCGTACCAATTGCAAATATAATACATATAGATACTACTGATTTCTTGTTGCTTACAATTTTTGGTGCAGTATGTACAGGATTTGGGTTGGGTCTAATATTTAAATCTGGGTTTACAACAGGTGGTACTGATATATTAAATCAAATATTTGCTAAAATATTTAAGACTTCAATGGGATCAGCTATGATATTTACTGATGGTGTAATTATATTAAGTGGTGTATTTATATTTGGTGCATCAACAGTAATGTATTCTTTAATTGCTCTATATATAATAAGTATATTAACTGATAAAGTTGTAATAGGTATATCAAGAAATAAAGCTTTCTATATAGTTACAGAAAAGCCATCTGAAATAAGAGAGTTTATTTTACAAAATATAAGTCATGGTGTAACTTTGCTAGATGCAAGAGGAGGATATACTAATGATAAAGAAAAAATGTTATTATGTGTAATTCCAACTAGTATGTATTTTAAACTTAAAGAAGGTATTGAATATATTGATAAAAAAGCATTCTTTGTAGTAACTGATGCATATGAAACAAGAGGTGGAAGTGTTACTGAAAAAATTAGTTAATAATATAAATTATAAATTATTATAATATTAGAAGTCATGACGTTTTTAACTTGTATGTAAAGGAAGATGAAAAAATACAACAATTAGAAAAGCAATTGTCTTTTAAATAATAAAATATTTATTAATAAAAAAATTGTAAATTTAAATAATACATATTGTGCAGATTAAAAAAATTTGATAAACTAAAATTGTAATAAAAAAGGTAGGTCCTCTCCATAAAGAATTATGTACAAACATATGTTCGATATGGGGGGGGTCATACTTAAAAGACCTATTAACTTACCTTAAAATAAGGTAGGTGTTTTTAATTTTGAAAAAGAATAGTAAGAAAAAAAGAAATAGTAAAATAATATTGATAGTAGTAATATCAGTAATGATATTATTAATTGGCAGTACACTAGCATACTTAATAATAACTAATAAAGGTAACGATAAAGATTATATAACAATGGATAATATAGATATAGAATATGTTGATGGTGCATCTATTAGAAATGATGATTTACAATTGCCTATTAATGATGATGAGGTACTTGAACATGCTCCTAAACATGAATTTAGTG
>CANRKE010000068.1 GCA_947631135.1 uncultured Bacilli bacterium
ACTAGAATACTTTAAAATTGTAGTAAAAAAATTTTTAAAATTTACAAAAAACTATTGATTTTTGTTAGCAAGTTTCTACTACTGCTTCTGATTGTTTTGGATTAGTGTTTTCATTTAATGTATCATAATATTCTTGTGATACTGCTATTTTATCAAAATGAGCTGAATCAGTTATTACATTTTGATTATTTACCCCAAGTATCGCTTTAGTGAGTGTTGGTACTTCTTTATCATAACCTTCTATTTTTATTTTCCCACTTATATTCTTATTTAGAAAATGATTTTGATTATCTCTATTATCTTTTATATAAATATATAATTGATATTTTTCTGTTGAGTTTTCCTCTTGTTTATAATTAGTTAACATTACTAATTCTTTTTTATCTTTATCATAACTATCAAATGAACCTACAGCTATTTTATCATCATTATGATACAAGCTATATCTTAAATATGGATCATCTGATATTTCTTTATCAATATTTAAATCTGTTATTTTAAAACATAAATATACTTCTTTGTTGTTATTATTTCTTACACTAAATTCATGTTTAGGAGCATGTTCAAGTACCTCATCATCATTGATAGGTAGTTGTAAATCATTGTTTCCAATGGATTCACCATCAACATATTCTATATCTATATTATCCATTATTATGTAATTTTTATCATTACCTTTATTGTTTACTAATAAGTATGCTAGTGTACTACCAATTAATAATATCATTACTGGTATTACTACTATCAATATTATTTTACTATTTCTTTTTTTCTTATTATTCTTTTTCAAATAAAACACCTACCTTATCCTAAGGTAAGTTATTAAGCCCTTTAAATATGGCCCCCCCCAACACGAACATATGTTTGTACATATTTCTTTTTGGAGAGAACCTACCTTTTTTATTACAATTCATTGATCGATCTGTTAATTCAACTGTATCATTAATTTTCTCTTACATTTTTAGTATATCATTTTACTATCTTTTTTTCAAGTACATTTTTTCATAAAAATCTAAAAAGATTTCACTACGTTCAATCATTTTAGATTTTTATATTTCACACTTATCTGTTCTAATTTTTTATTACTAATATTATATATTACTACTATTATCATTTTGTAGGTTTTCCTACAAAATTATTTTAGTGAAAATGTACAAAATTATTTTGACATTTACAATTATTTTCAAAAAACTATTTTTCTATCTTTTTTTATAGATTTATATTAAAATTTTCATTTTAATATTATTTTCATATAGTATGCTAATTTTCCATAAAACTTTTCACACTATCCTTGTATTATACAAAATTAATTGCGTAAAAAAAAAGTCTATTTTAAGAAATAATAGGCTTTTTTTTAAATATCTAATTTATACGCATCATATCCACCAATTACATTATACGCATTATATCCCTTGATTCCTAAATAGTTTACAAGTCCTTTACTAATAGTTCCTTTATCACAATATATATAATAAGTTTTATCTTTAACTAAATATTTTTCAGTATTAAACATTAATTCATTTTTTGTAATATTAATAGCATATTTAATATGTCCTAAATTATATTTAACTTTTTCACGAATATCAATTATGGATATACCAGGTTGTAATATTTTTTTTAAATCTTTTGTACTAATTGAATTCATAACATCATCCCTGATGTATTATATGATATATATTATTATATTGTTCTATTTTTGACTTATTATATTATCCACATTTATATTATTATTACCTTCTAATATTTCATCAATTATAACACTTTCAACCTCATCTTTTATTATTTTCTTAATATTTCTAGCACCCAATTCTTGATAATTACTTTTCTTTTTAATACTATCATATATATTTCTATTTATATTAACATTAATATTTTTATTACTATATTTACTTATAATTTTATCAATATATTTATCAATTATTTTATTTATATCTTCTTCTTTTATTTTATTAAATTCTATAATACTATCTATTCTACTTAGAAATTCTATATTTAATACATTCTTTAAATTATTTATTATATTATGTTTACCTTTATTAAATCCAACATCATTTTTATTATATCCAATATTAGAAGTCATTATAATAATAGTATTATTAAAATATACCTTTCTACCTAGACTATCTTGTATACAACCTTCATCTAATATTTGTAAAAATAAATTTAGTACCTCATCACAAGCTTTTTCTATTTCATCTAAAAGTATTACAGAATATGGTTTATTTCTTACTATATCTAAAATAGTTTTATTATTATAACCGACATATCCTGCTGATGATCCAATTATTTTATTAACTGATGTTGATAATTTATATTCTGACATATCGAGTCTTATAAAATTATCTTTATATATGTAATCTACATATTTTTTAACAAGTTCAGTTTTACCTACACCACTAGGACCTACAAATAATATTGAATATGGCTTATCTTCATCTAAAAGTCCTAATTTTAATTGTTTTGTTATATCAACTATTTTTTTAATAGCTTTATTTTGACCTATAATATTTTTATTTAAATATTCTTCTAAATCATTAAAGATTTTTTTATTATTAATATCTAAATTATATATTGGTATATTAGTCTTTTTACTAATTACACTTATTATATCATTATATTCAACATGTTTTTGTTTTTTATTTGATAATATATTAAATTCCAATTCATTTATTTTACTATTAATCATATCTTCTTCTTCTTTTTTCTTAAGTGCATTTTCAAAATCTTTATTTATTATATATTCATTTTTACTTTTAATTATCTTACTTAATTTAGATTTATATTTAGATAATTTATTTGAATCTTTATTATCTCTTATACTCACACTTGCACATACTTCATCAAGTATATCTATACTTCTATCTGGTTCATACCTATCATGTATATATATTTTACCATATTTTATAATAGTATCTAATATATCATCACTTATTACTACACCATGGTAAGATTCATAAATTGGTTTTAATTTCATTAAAATATTTTTTACTTTTTCATTTGAAGGTATTTCAACATTAACTTTTTGAAATCTTCTTTCTAGTGCACTATCCATTTCTATAGTTTTTTTATATTCATCTTGTGTAGTTGCACCAATTATTTTTACTTTTCCACGAGAAAGAGCTGGTTTAAGTATGTTAGATGCATCTATCGCCCCTTCTGCACCACCTGCACCTACTATGGTATGAATTTCATCTATAAATAATATAATATTTTTATCATTTTCTACTTCTTTTAATATTTTTCTTACTCTTTCTTCAAATTCTCCTCTATATTTTGTACCAGCAACAGTAGATGCCATATCTAGTGTATATATTCTTTTATTTTGAAGTGAATATGGAACTTGATTATTTACTATTTTAAGTGCAAGCCCTTCAACTATTGCTGTCTTACCCACTCCTGCATATCCAACAAGAACAGGATTATTCTTACATCTTCTAGATAATATTTCTATTACTCTATTTATTTCTTCATCTCTACCTATAACTGGATCTATTCTACCTTCCTTTGCTTCTTTAGTTAAATCATAACCTATATCATCTAATAATAATTTTTTATTTTTGTTAGTTTTAGTAGATTTAATAAGTTTCTTTGAAAATTCTTTATATAGTTCATCTATATCTATTCCCATTGTAATAAATAATCTTATTGCTATTCCTTCTCCTTCTTCTAATAAAGCTGAAAATAAATTTTCTACTGATACTTCATTTTCATTATTTTCTCTAGAATCTAGTATAGCTCCTTCTATAACTCTTTTAAGTAGTGGTGTATACAAAAACCATTCACTTTTCTTACTACCTATTCCTACTGTTTTAATTATTTCCTTTTTAAATGATTGATAGTTTAAATTTAATTCTTTTAATTTATTTGATACTTCATTGTTCGTTTTAAGTATAGCTAAAACTAAATGTTCTGTACCAACATATGGATGTTTTAAATCTATCATTTCTTTTTTTGCATTTACTAATACTTTTTGGCTTATTTCATCAAATTTAGAAAACATAAAAAAATCTCCTTTCACTAATATTCTATTATTAATGATGTGAGATTTTTATCAAATTTAATCACTTAACTATATTTTTTTAATTTTTTTTAATCAATACTTACTATGTAAGGTTGATCCTTTGTACCATTACCTTCTGTAAATGGTGTATCTGCACGTAGGTTTAAGACTGGATTTTGATTCCTTGATATAGTTGAAGCTATGTTTCCAAACATAGAAGATTCCAGACTATATAACATTGCATTATAACCATATATTGCAGGTGACATAAGTAATGAAATAATATGATTTTCATACAAATAATAATCTTTATTATGATCAATTTTTCCTATTCCTGCAAAACTAACTTCATCAGCTGATAATAATCCAATTTTTAAATCATATTCTCCTCCATACAATTTATCTGTGTTTGGACATATAAACGATGGTTCTGGATTATCATTTTTAATTCTAACATATGCACCATATTGAAGTTCTCCATTTTTTCCTATTTTTGGAGTTGTTGTATCATTGCAATATCTTGTATTTGCTAGTATTTTATCGTAATTTGTCATATATTGATTGTACCAATTATCCATTGTTGTTTTCATTGGGTTATCAATATCTTCACCATTAGGATCTAATATTGCTTTTCCAACATATTCATATGCATAGTATTTTATATTTGCTTCAGATTCTACTGTTGTTACTTGATATAATTCATTATTTTTGCTTGTAGATATTGAAAATTGCGTATATTTTCCTTCACATAACGATTTATCGTTATTACACTCTATTCCTGTATGAGCAACTGGATTTGTTAGTGTATAACCTCCATTTTTTTTATCAAATGTAAAAGAATCTGCATAATAATATGATTCAGTTGATGAATATTCATTTTCCTCATTATTAAATTTAACACCTTCACTTGAAAATTCTTCTTTTGATTTTTCTCCAATTTCATACCCTGTTATTGTTTTGTATGTATATCCTAGATCTACTACTTCATCTTTTGGGCTTAAAGTTGTATCCCAATTACCGGTTACTGCTGCATTATTTGTAACTAATCTAATTGTACCATCTCCATTGATTCTTATTATTTTAAATAATATATCATCATCTTTTTTATGGCCAGGTATTTCTATTATATCATCTATACATTCTTCTCCTGATTGATAACCATAAGATGAATAAATACTATTACAAACCATCTCCATAAGAGATAAACTACTATTTGTAAAACCAAATGTATCATTTGTGTATGTTGATTGCATATCATCAAGCCATTTTAATCCTTCTATTTTTACATAATTATTTTCTACATGTCCTCTAAAGTAATATGTATCTCCATCATCATCATTAGTTTTAAATAATCCACTTTCCACTACTGCTTCTGATTGTTTTGGATGTGTACTTTCTGTTAATGTATCATAATATTCTTGTGATACTGCATTTTTACTAAGATCTGGTTTTTTATTATTTACTGGATTGTTATCCTTGATTACTTTTGATAGTAATTCTGGTTGCTTATTTTGATTTCCATTTATTGTTATTTTTCCCGTAAATGTTTTTTCCATCATGTCTGATTGATTTAATTCTGATTCACTTATCCAAATATATAATTCATAACTTTTATTTTTAGTTGATTCTATTTCTTCATTGTTAGTTAGAAGTAATTTATTATCTAATACATTTCTGAAATTACCATTACTTATTTTTTCATCACCAGAATATAATGCCCACTTAAATTCTAAATCTGCTAGTTCATTAGGTAAACTAATGTCTGTTATATTAATATCAACATAAGCTTTAGCTGTACCAGTGTTATTTACTTGAAATGATATTTTGCTTGCTTTTTCTTTTATATCTTTATCATATATTGGTGATATATTCTCTAGTCTTATTGAATTTAGATTATCATCTTCATAACTTATTAGTAGTGTTCCTGATTTTACTGAATTAGCTGGTGTTTTATTATTAGATGATAGATATGCATATGTTATTCCAACAATCAGTACTAACACTACTACTATCGCACCTATTAATATACTTACTTTCTTCTTATTATTTTCTTTCTCCATTTTTTCACTCTCCTATAACTTCTATTAAATATTTATTAAAAGTATTTTAATACAAAAAATCACCTACCTTTATATCAAGGCAAGTGTTAGCTTATAAGAAAGTTAACTAGGATATATAAATCCCCCCCCAACACGAACATATGTTTGTACATATTTCTTTTTG
>CANRKE010000069.1 GCA_947631135.1 uncultured Bacilli bacterium
ACATTATTGTTACCCACGTTACCGTTTTCGTTCATATTGAACTCATTAGCATTATTACCATTGAAATTGTTAGGCGACCCCAGCCACTAACTAACATACTAAGAGTAAAAGCACCAAGCACTATTCGGATTTATACCTAATTTTTTCATCACACAAATGAAAAAGAATTTCATTTGTGTGATGGAGAAATTTGCTTTCTTTCATATATTTGTTATAGCTTCAATTATAATGTGTTCTTATATCATGTCTGACGGAGCAGACATTCTTCAAATTCTATCATTTATTTGTGTCCCTATGTAATTAGCCTACGCTAATTACATAAGGATTATTAACTTCTCCATTTCCTTGGGTAAACAGTGTGTCAGATCTCAGATTGAAAACTGGCACAGCGGCATAGTCACCGAAGACAATATCGCCACCCACGTAACCGTCTCCGCCCACATAGAACTCATAAGCATAACCACCGAAATCGAAAGGCGACCCCAGCCACCTCATGGAACTGCTTCCTGCTAAATAATAGTTGTAATTTGATGTATTATATTTTCCACCAGCGAACGCTGCTTCATCTGTTGATAGTAATCCTATTTTTAAATTATATTCTCCTCCATATAATTTATCTGTGTCTGGACATATAAATGTTGGCTGTTTATTTGTCTTTAATCTATCGTATGCTCCATAATATACAGAACTCCCACTTACACTCGATACTGAAGTATCGTTGCAATATCTAGATTCAGTAAATAGTGAATCATATTCTGTCATATTTGTTTCATACCAACTTTCTAAATATGTTTTTATTGTTGAAGGAGTACCTGTATTTTTATCACATATATTGTCACTTGTACATTGTTTTCCATTATCATATGTATAGCCTACATATTTTTCATTATCATAATTGTTGTTAAATGCGCTTTTTCCAATAGAACCATCTGCAATTATTCTAATTGATTTATCTCCATTTATACGTACTATCCTAAATAACATATCATCACCTTTTTTATGATAATAACCATCATCTTCAGGCCATGTTAATCCTTCTATTTTTAAATAATTATCTTGTACATTTCCTCTAAAATAATATGTCTTACCATCTGCGTCATCGCCTTCAATTAATCCTTCATCTGTTTCTGCTGTTTGAGTAAAGTCTGGTTTTTTTGTATCTATTGGTGAATTATTATCCATTATTACTTTCGATAGTAATTCTACTTTTTTATGCTGATTTCCGTTTATTGTTATTTTAGCAGAAAATGTTTTTTCCATCATATCTGATTGATCTAGACCTGTCTCACTTATCCAAATATATAGTTCATAATTCTTACTTGATGTTATCTCTTGATTTTTTGTAAGCGATAAATTTTTATCTTGAACATTTGCAAAGTTACCTTCACTTATTTTCTCATCACCAGAATATAATGCCCATTTAAAATCTGCATTCTTAAGTGCATCTGGTATTGTTATATCAGTTAAATCAATTTCTACATAAGCTAAAGACGTTCCTTTATTTATTACTTTAAATGGTATTTTACTTGCTTTTTCCATCATATCTTTATCATATATTGGTTGTATATTACTTAAGTTTACTGTTTCCATACCTTCATCTGAATATTCTATTAACAATGTTCCTGCTTGTACTGTTCTATCTGTTTTATTATGTGATGATAAATATGTATAAGTAAATCCTATTAACAATAATATTACTACTATTATCGCACTTATTAGTACACTTACTTTCTTCTTATTATTTTCATTTTTCATTTTTTCACTCTCCTACTTTCAATCTTATTATACACCAAAAACGTGTAGAATTTTGTTGGTAATTATTGGTAAATGCACAAACCTTTGTTTGCTTTTTAACCTTTTAAAAAGCCTACCTATAAATTTAGGTAAGCTTAAGGCTTATAAAAAGTTTACAATTAGTTAACTTCACCCCCCCCAACACGAACATATGTTTGTACATATTTCTTTATGGAGAGGGCTTACCCTATTCCTATTACACTCTCATATTATCAAATTTTTTTGATATGTGCAAGTATTTTTGACTTGTTTTTGAATTTTTATTGTAAAGTTATATTATTTCTTTACCTTTTCAATAACACATTCATGTTTTTTAGTTTCTTTATTATAGTTTATTCCAACAAGTAGTATTTCTCCTTTATATGACTTAAATACTTTTGTATATTTTCTAAGAATTTTGTAATTTGAAATAAAATCAATTTCTTCTAATTACAAATTTTCTTTATCATCGCTAATATTTACAACATTTATATCATTAGTATCACATTTAACATCAGATATACCATCTACATTTTTAATTTCTTCATTAACTATAGTATCTGAATTTGTTATACTTTCCTCATCTTTAATACTATTATCATCTATTATTTCTACTTCATTATTAGTTTTCTTCTTTTTTCTAGTTAATAACAATATAATAATTACAATTATTATTAATAATGGTACTATTATATATAATATTAATGATTTATTATTATCAGTTGTTTTTGATACTTTTGTTGTATCAGCTATATTTGACATTGTTACCAAATAATCATCTGCTTCTACCATATCAAATTCTATATATCCATCTACCACTTTTAATTTACTATTTACTAATCCAAGTTTATCACTATTTTTAATATAACTATATACGTTTACTAAATCATTATTACTAAATTTATCTCCAACATATATTTTTATTTTTATCCCTGCAGGCATGTTCTTATTTTGTTTAATATTTATATATAATCCATCAGCATAATTAGATAGTTTTAATATATCTTTTTTATTATCTGAACTAAATGAAATAGTTGTTAATATTTCGTTAGTATTTTTAACTTTTTTCCCATCAACTATCCAACTATATAATAATTTATTATCATTATTATAATAATTGAATTTAACTGTTTTACCACTTTTTTTAATTTTATCTAAATCTTGTTTACTTATTTTGGTATCTTGATTTATTTTAATATTTACATCATTAATTTTGTTATTATTTAAAACTGATTCTAAGTCTTCTATATAGTATGCATCTTTTCTAGTTATTTTTATATTTATTTTATTTTGAATACCTGATTCTGATGTAACTATAACTTCTATATTATTTTCTCCAATATTTAATTGATGATTTCCAGATCCTGTTATTGTTGCTTTTTCATCTTGTGGCGAAGCTATAACATTAATATTTGATATATCATTATTAACTGTTAATGTATAATTATTATCATCTATTTTAACTAATTCATATCCTTCAACTTTTAAATCTTTAATATTATTATTTGATTTTTTATTTTCTTCATTAGCGCCTACATTAATAGTATTGTTGTTATTATTATTGTTTGTATTTGTATTATTATTTACATTATTATTACTATTGTTGTTATTTCCACCGTTATTGTTATTGTTATTATCATTATTATTATTTGATTTAGGAACTACATTTACTGACACAGTTCTTTTTTGACCTGATAAGTCTTCTTCATCAAATGTTGCTGCATCAATTGTAAGAGTTATTGTTGTATTTCCTATAGTATTTCCTTTTACAGTTATTGTACCTGTTTTTGTTTCGCCATCTCCAACCATTCCTGTTGACCATTCATTAGTACTAATTGAAGCAACATCAGGATTATTCGATGATATACTAACATCACCTATTGTATTATATGCAGTAATAGTAAATGTTTTTGAACTACCTACTTCTATAGTAAGATTAGAAGGAGAAACTGATATATCACCTCTAGCAAATATTTTTATTGGCATTAATAAAGCAAATGTTATCAATATACTAACTACAAATTTTTTCATTAATTAGTTCCTCCTTTAAATTCTTTTATTGTATTATATATTTTAACATAATCTAAATAAGTTATTTTATTATCCTCATTTAAATCACCAGCTATTAGATATTCATTTTCCAATTGATTTTTATCTGATTCTGGATGTTTCTCTTTTTGTATATGATTATAAATTTTTACATAATCTAAATATGTTATTTTACCATCGCCATTTGTATCGCCTGTTACAATATTTGTATATTCAACATATGGTTTACCATCTTTAAGTATTCTTGTTTTACCACCCGTATACAATACATTTTGATTATTTACTTGTTTAGTATCAACATTAAATGAATAACCATTATTTGTAAGTATATTATTAACAAATACATTTACTGGTGTATATATATCAATTTTACTAATATATCTTTTATCTTCATCCACTAAATATTTATTTATTTTATAAGTAAATGATTCTTTCCATTTTGCGTATAAAATTAAATTTTCACCTATATTAACAGTTTGTTCATCCGTATATGATTCTCCAGTACCATCATCTTTTGTATTCCATTCAACAAAATCATAACCATCTCTAGTAAATGTATTTTTATCTAATTTAGTATCTGTATTGAATTGAATATCTTGTGTCTTTGTTTGATTAGTTTCGTCATTTGAATTGAAAGTTACTGTTACAGTATTGACCACGTTTATTGTTATTTCAATATTTTCTACTATTTCATAATTATATGTATCATCTGGTATATATTTTGCATAAAATGTTTGTTCTCCTATCTCCGATATTGTTTGATTTTCATCCATCCATTCAAAGCCATCAGGTAAAGTTACTTCTGACAATTTCATATTAGGTTTAGCTACTAGATTATTTGGTTTACTATATGAAGGAATTGCTTTTTCAACTTCTACTTTAATTTCTTTTTCAATTTTATAATTTGAAGAATTATATGTACTAACTTTGAATGAAGTATCACCATATCTAAAACTATCCATTTCATTTTGATATTCTATTTTGATATTCTCATCAATATTTTCTTTTCTTTCAGTTATTTCATTATATATTAGTTCAATAGACAAATCATTAATATGTATATTCTCAAAAGCCTTATATTTTGGTTTATATCCACTTACATTAATAAAAGATGGATCAATTTGTTTGTATAAAATATTATTATTATTAAAATATGTTTTAGTATATGTGTTGTTATATACGAGTAATTTTGTATAAGCAAAGTTTATACCTTTAAAGTTATTTTCACCTATTAATGTAATACTTTTTGGAAATACAATTTCATAATATGAAGGAGAAATTTTGAAAGCATAGTAAAAAGCATAATTTCCTATTTTTTTCAAATTATTTGGTAATATTACCTTTTCTAAGTTATTACAATCATAAAACATATAATCATAAATTGTCTCAACATTATTATCGAAGACTACTTCTTTTAAATCAGAATCACGAAACGGTTCATTTCCAATATTAGTTAGTGAATTAGGAATTGTTAAACTGGCATCATGCAATGCATACATAAAAGCTTGATCTCCTATATAACTTAATGAATTACTAAACTTAATATTTTTTAAATTTTCAGCATAATAAAATGCTTTATTTCCTACATATGATATATCAGCATCTAATGTCATTAGTGATTCAACATAGTAAAATGCTTCATCCCCTATTTCTATACTGTCAGCATCACTTTTGATATAATCTAAGTTCCCATTAAGATTATAAAATGCCCTTTTACCTATTTTAGTTAGTGATGATGGTAAATATAATTCGCTTATATTTTCAAAAGCGCTTTCATTATTTTTAAAAAGAGAATCTTCACTATCTGCTATTGCAACGACATTATGCCCATCAATTTCTTTTGGAATATATAGCCTGTTTCCTGAAAAATCTGTATCTTTAAAACTTGTAAGCTCAATATTATTATCTATTATATTGTAATTCCACACACTACTCTTTTTATATATTTGTCTAACTTTAAATGAATCTTCAATTTCTGTACCAAGCGGTGTACTAAATTTTATATTTACAGTTTGTTCGTCCATTCCATATTTTGTTGGATCATAACCAGTAATCTCTATATTAGGCAAATCATATAATTTATATTTAATTACTTTATTATTATTTAATGTTATTGTTACTATAGTATCTAAAATATTATTTATTGTTCCATAATCATAATCACTTATAATAGGAGTAATAGTATAATCTCTAATTAAATTGTCTAAATTGTCATGTTCGCTTTTTTTAAATATGTTATTTATTTAAATAATAACTCAAAAAAAACAAGTTTTTTTAGTAGTGCATGACAAAATGAGTCACCGAA
>CANRKE010000070.1 GCA_947631135.1 uncultured Bacilli bacterium
AACGTAATAACTGAAACACCAGATTTCAGTAAAGTTGCAGTATCACAAGAATATTATGATACATTAACAGAAAGTACAAGTCCAAAACAATCACAAGCAATTGTTGAAAATGGATTATACCAAGATGAAGACGCAGATGGGGAAACTTATTATTTTAGAGGACATGTAGAAAATAACTATGTAAAAATACCTGGTTTAAAATGGAATAGCACAGATGATTATCACAAAAAAGAAGATGACATGTTATTTAGGATAGTAAGAATCAATGGAGATGGAACTATCAGAATAATAGCAAATGGATCAGTAGGGAAAAGTAGTTTTACCTATGATAATGCATTGGAAAAACTTGTAGGATATACATATGATAATAGTAAACCCAATGTGCAAGATGGTAATGATTCTATAATAAAAAAATATGTAGACGATTGGTATCAAAATAACATTAAAGAAAAATATGATTCATTATTTGCAACTTCAAGATATTGCAATGATACATCAGTAGCCAATGAAACAGAAAATCATATAAATTATGGTACAACAAAAAGATATATAACCCCTAGTTTTATTTGCCCAAATACAGATAAATTATATGGTGGAGAATATAATTTAAAAGTTGGTCTAATTACTGCAGATGAATTTATTTATGCTGGAAACTTATATCAAAGGGCAAACACTGATTATTACTTATATAATAGTAATTATACTTATTATACTATGTCACCATTAGAATATTCTCGTATTTCACATTATACTGATATATTTATACAATATAATGATGGTACATTTACACATGGAAATGTTAAAAATGCATATGATATTTTCCCAGTTTTAAATCTACGTTCAGACACAATGTTTGCTTCAGGAACTGGAACTAAAGATGATCCATACATTTTAAAATAATATTTATATATTATTTTAATATTAATTGGGTAGAGAAAACTAAATAATTTCTCTACCCAATTTACTAGTTTTTAGCCCTAAATATTCTCATATTACCACTTACTAAATCTTTTAAATTATTTAAATATAAATAAAATATATTTGCTTTATCAACATTCTCATTAGAAACAACATCAATATATCTATTTTTTTCACCTTTAACTATAAATTTTAATTTTCCTATAACATCTCCTTTTTTAATAGGCAATTTAATATTATCCAAAATTAATTCGTAATTACTAATTTTTTTGTCTTCTCCTTTTTTATTTAGTATAGTTGCATCACTAACTAAAGATGTACTTATTTTATCCTTAGTTCCTTTTGATATTTCAATATTATTTAATTTAGTATTTTTTTTAAGTACAGTATCAATTTCATAATTATTAAAACCGTAATCTAATAGTTCGATTGTTTCACTATTTCTAGACTTGCTGCTATCTTCTCCCATAACTACAGTAATAAGACGCATATTATCTTTTTTTGCAGTAGCAGTTAAACAATATCCTGCTTCTTTAGTATAACCTGTTTTTAATCCATCACTACCAGGATAAAATTTTACTAATTTATTAGTATTCACTAACCATACTTGTTTATCTGTTCCTTTTCTCAAATAATCTTCATAAATACTAGAAAAAGATAAAATCGTTTCATGTTTTACTAATTCTTTTGCAATGATTGCCATATCGTATGCAGATGAATAATGATTAGCATCATCTAAACCATGTACATTTTTAAAATTTGTATTTTTAAGTCCTAGTTTTTCTGCTTTTTCATTCATTTTTTTGACAAACTTATCAGTTGATCCATAACTATATTCAGCAAGGGCAGTTACTGCATCATTCGCACTAGCAATACTTACTCCTTTAAGTAAATCTGACACACTCATCTTTTCATATTGTTCTAGAAATATTTGACTGCCTCCCATACTTGATGCTTTATTAGAAACGGTAACTTTATCTGTTAATTTAATTTTACCAGAATCAATTAGTTCCATAACCAAAAGTAAACTCATCATCTTAGTCATAGATGCTGGTGCAAATTTTTCATTAATATTTTTTTTATATAAAATTTTTCCAGTACTAGCTTCCATTATAATTGCTGCTTTTGCATTCTTTGCAAGTTCATTATCATTTTTTTCTTCATTTGCAAAAACACAGATAGGAAATAAAATTATTATACTACAAATAAATATAAATACTTTTTTCATAGATATCCTCCTAATAAAAAATATTATAAAATTTTAAAAATATGTATTAATTTGTATAATTATTTTAAACTAAATAATGGTGAAGATTATGAATAATAATGAAATAGATATGTCAAAATATGATTTAAGAACAGATTTAGTATTAGAAAGTATAGATGATATAGATGAAGATATTAATGTTGATACTGAAACAATTAATGATATAAAAATAACAAGAGTAAATGTTAAGAAACAATATGAAGAAAAACTAAATAAAAAGAAGGGTAGATATATAACTATAGAATTTGATGATATTACTGATACACAAAATAATACAAATGTATCAGATATATTTTCTAAAGAATTAAAAAGATTACTTAATGATTTAAAAATAAAAGATGATGATAGTTGTTTAGTAATAGGACTTGGAAATGAGAAATCAACTGCTGATTCATTAGGACCAAATACTATAGATAATATAATAGTTACTAGATATTTATTTATGGAAGAAGGAATACATATAGATAATAATTATAGATGTGTAAGTGCGTTTAATCCATCAGTAACAGGAGTAACAGGTATTGAAACATCAACACTTATTAAAAGCATAGTAAATGAAATTAAACCATCATTTTTATTAGTTATAGATGCCCTTGCTGCAAAATCTATTGAAAGAGTTAATAAAACTATTCAAATGACTGATTCAGGAATACATCCTGGAAGTGGTGTTGGTAATTCAAGAAAAGAAATTAGTAAATCTACTATTGGTATTCCTGTAATAGCTATAGGTATTCCGACAATTGTAGATGCAGTAACAATAGTTAGTGATACAATTAAATTTATGATGAAGCATTTTTCATATATAAAAGAAACTATGAATGAACCTAAACAAAAATTAATTGTGAAAAAAGAAAATTATTTAAAAGATAAAAAAATCAAAGAATTAGAAACAATAGAAAAACAAAAATATATAGGATTTTTAGGAACATTAAGTGATGATGAAATAAGAAACTTAGTATACGAGGTTTTATCACCAATCAACTATAATTTAATGGTAACACCTAAAGAAGTTGATTTTGTTATTCATAAACTAAGTTTAGTTTTATCTAGAGGAATTAATTATGCTCTACATAAAAATATTGAAAATTTTAGTACAAATTAATTATTTTTACATATAATTAATTAGGTGAGGATTATGAAATCAAAAGAAGAATTTAAAATATTTGTTAAATCTCATCCAGAACTTATAAGTTATGTTAAAAGTAATGATATGACTTGGCAAAAATTTTATGAGTTATATAGTTTATATGATGAAGATGATAATGCTTGGTCACCATATTTAAAAAATAAAATTAATATTGTAGAAGAAAAAAGTCATTTTACATCTAAATTAAAAGATATACCAGGTGTTGGAGATATGTATAGGATGGTTAAAAATATTAAACCTGAAGTATTACAACAAAATATCAATTCTATACAAAAATTTTTAGGATTTATATCAGATCTTGTAGGTGAATCAGGTACAGATAACAATAGACAAAGGAACATTTATACACCAAGACCAACACATAGAATGTTTGAGGATTAATCATGAATTTAGATTTACAATTTAAGATTAAAAATGATAAGAATTTATTAAATTATTTAAGACAAAATTCTAATTGGTATAAATATTTAAATAGGAGTCCTAGAAATTTTGATAATTTTGTAAGTGAAATGAAAGAAGCATATAAATTAAGACCTACAGATAAATTTAATAATTTATGTGAAAAATTAGATCTTATATCATCTTTTATTAATGTGTTAAAATAAAATTTATTTATTTAGATTTTATTTTTTTGTAAATGTAAAATTTTTATTTATCTCTTGACTAATTGAATTTTAAAATATACAATATTATTGTAGATTAATTATAATCTATGACTAATTGAAATGGAGGATTTTTTATGAATATGGTAATACTCTCCATTTTACTTGTTATTGTTGGAATTTTTCTTGGAGTTGTTATAAACAATGTTATTTCTAATATAAAGAAAAAAAATGCTACTTTAGAAGCTGAAAAAATTATAGAAGATGCTAAGAAGGAAGCACAAAAATCTAAAAGAGATTCTATTATGGAAGCTAAAGAAGAAATTAATAGAATCAAAATTGAGTCAGATAGAGATATTAAAGAAAAAAAAGTTGAAATAAAAGAAAACGAAAAAAGGTTGATTCAACGAGAAGAAAACATAGATAAACGTGATTTATCCTTACAAAATCGTGAAAAACTTTTAGACGAAAGAGATAATAATTTATTACAAAAACAAAAAGAAATTCAAGAAAAAGAAGTGAATTTGGAGAAATTAGAAAAGAAAAAATTAGAAATATTAGAATCAATCTCTGGTTATAGTAGTGAAGAGGCAAAAAAAGAAATAATGAATGATGTTGAACATGAAATGGATCTAGAAATATCATCATATATTAAAGAAAGAGAAAGCGAAGCAATTTTAGAAGCTGATAAAAAAGCTAAAAATTTATTAGTAACTAGTATGCAAAGATATTCTGGAGATGTTACAAATGAACAAACTGTAACTGTTGTAAATTTACCTAGCGATGAAATGAAAGGTAGAATAATAGGTAGAGAAGGTAGAAATATACGTACGATTGAATCTGTTACAGGAGTAGATATAATAATAGATGATACACCTGAAGCACTTGTTATATCTAGTTTTGATCCATTAAGAAGAGAAATAGCTAAAATAACTTTGGATACATTGATAAAAGACGGTAGAATACATCCTACTAGAATTGAAGAAGTATATGATAAAGTGTGTAATGAAATGAATGCTAAACTTCTTGAATTAGGCCAAGAAACAATATATGAACTTGGTATAACTAAGATGGATACAGAACTTATAAAAATTATAGGTAGATTGTATTTCAGAACAAGCTTTGGGCAAAATGCTCTTAAACATTCTAAAGAAGTTGCAACATTATCAGGTATATTAGCATCTGAAATAGGTGAGGATTCAGTTCTTGCTAAACGTGCTGGACTTTTACATGATATTGGAAAAGCTGTTGACAGTGAAATAGAAGGAAGTCATGTGGATATAGGTATTGAAATTGCTAAGAAATATAATGAAAATGAAATCGTTATAAATTCTATAGCATCACATCATGGTGATTATGAAGCTAAAAGTATTATCGCACATCTAGTTGCTATTGCAGATACTATGTCAGCATCTAGACCTGGGGCTAGAAATGACTCATTTGAAAATTATGTAAAAAGAGTAAGCGAATTAGAGGCTGTTGCCAATAATTTTGAAGGTGTCGATAAATCATATGCATTATCAGCTGGTAGGGAATTACGTGTATTGGTAAAACCTGAAGAAATTGATGATAGAAAAAGCTATAAATTAGCACGTGATCTAAAAGAAAAAATAGAATCTGAATTAAGATATCCTGGTACCGTTAAAATAACAGTAGTTAGGGAAACTAGAGCAGTGGAAGAAGCTAAATAAAATATAGAGTTCTCCAAAATGAGAACTCTATTTATCTTAAAATAAAAAGTCCTAATGGACTTTTAATTTCATAATGGCGCCTATTGTAGGACTCGAACCTACGACCGATCGGTTAACAGCCGATTGCTCTACCGACTGAGCTAAATAGGCATTTCAAATTAAAAATACATTCTTATTATATCTATAAAAAAGTGATATGTCAATACTCATTTATAAAAAAATGTTACTATTCACGAAAAAAAAGCAAAATAAAAAATAAAGCATATCAAAGAGTGAGCAAATAAAACATTTGTTCATT
>CANRKE010000071.1 GCA_947631135.1 uncultured Bacilli bacterium
GTTTCAGTTATTACGTTTTTATTATTCTTACCTAATATCGCACTAGCTAATGTTGGTAATTCTTTATCATACCCTTCTACTTTTATTTTTCCATCTAAATTAATATTTAAGAAATGATTTTGATTTCCCCCATTATCCCTTATCCAAATATATAATTGGTAACTTTCTTCTGATGACGCATTTTGTTTTATGTTTGTTAAAAGTGTTAATTCTTTTGTTTTTTCATCATATGCTTCAAATGATCCAACTCCAATTTTTTCATCATTATGATACAAGCTATATCTTAAATTACTATCACTATATATTTCTTTATCTATATTTAAATTGGTTAATTTAAATCTTAAATATATTTCTTTGTTATTATTATTTCTTACACTAAATTCATGTTTAGGAGCATACTTTAGTACCTCATCTTCATTCATTGGTATTTGTAAATCATTATTTCTGATAGATGAACCATCAACATATTCTATATCTATATTATCCATAGTTATAAATTCATTTTCCTTACCTTTATTAGCTACCATTAGGTATGCTAGTGTACTACCAATCAATAATATCATTACTGATATTACTATCAATATTATTTTACTATTTCTTTTTTTCTTATTATTTTTTTTCAAAATAAAACACCTACCTTATTTTAAGGTAAGTTATTAGGTCTTATAAGTATGACCCCCCAATACAAACAAATATTTATATATATTCTTTATAGGAATACCTACCTTTTTCTATTACAATCTCATATTATCAAAATATTAGTAAAAATTCAAGATAATTTATAACTTTTAAATTTAATCATTCAAATTATCAATTATTTTATCAATTTTTTCACCATATTCTATTGATTCGTCATAACAAAATTTTATCTCAGGCATCTTTCTTATATCAACTCTAGATGAGAGCAACATTTTAATAAATCCACTTGCTTTATTCAAAGATGCTAAAGCAATATCTTTATCTACTCCCATACTAGTAAAATATACTTTTGCATAACTTAAATCATTTGTAATACTAGTTCCAGTAATAGATACAAAACCTATTGATTTATCTTTTACTTCTTCATGAATTATCTTAGATATTTCTTCTGTAAAAGCATGTTCTAATCTATTTATTTTTACACTCATAATAATTAGCTCCTTTTAACTTCTACATTTTCAAAGCATTCTATGATATCATTTTCTTTAATATCACTATAATTTTCTAAAGTAATACCACATTCAAATCCAGACTTTACTTCTTTAACACTATCTTTTTCACGTTGAACAGATGCAATTGATCCTTCATATATAACTATTCCATCACGTATTAAACGAGCTAATGATTTTTGTTTTATCACTCCATCAGTAACATAACTACCAGCAATATTACCAACTTTAGAAAATTTAAATATTTTTCTTATTTCAGCATGACCAATTATCTTTTCTTCATAAACAGGTTCAAGCATTCCTTTCATTGCAAGTTCCATTTCTTCAACTACTTTATATATAATGTTATATAATCTTATATCAATATTATATTCTTTAGCTATTTCAAGAGTTTTATTATTAGGTCTTACATTGAATCCTATAATTATTGCATTACTTGCTCTAGCTAAAACAATATCTGATTCAGTAATAGTACCAACACCACTACGAATAATATTTATTTTAACTCCATCAACATCTATTTTTTGTAAAGAAGATTTAACAGCTTCTTCACTACCTTTTACATCTGTTTTTAATACTACATTAATTTCTTTTATACCACTTTGAATCTTAGCAAATAAATCATCTAAGTTAATATTATTTTGTTTAACGTTTTTCTTTTTTTCATTTTCTTCACGTTTTTGTGCGATAGTTCTAGCTTCATTTATAGATTCAAAAGCCATAAATTTATCACCAGCTGAAGGCACTTTATTTAAACCTGTAATAGTTACTGGAGTTGAAAATATCGCACTTACTTGATCTACTCCCATATCATTCTTTAGTGTTCTTACTTTACCAAATGCACTACCACAAACTATAGCATCTCCCAATCTTAAAGTACCATTTTGTATTAAAAGTGTTACTACACTTCCTACATTTTTATCAAGTTTTGATTCAATAACAGTACCAACTGCATATCTATTTGGATTAGCCTTAAGATCTCTTAATTCACTTACAAGTAAGATGTTTTCTAATAATTCTTCAACACCATCACCTGTTTTAGCAGAAATTTTTGTATATATTGTATCTCCACCCCATTCTTCTGGAGTTAAACCACATTCAACTAATTCTGTCATTACTTTTTCTGGATTTGCATCTGGTTTATCTATCTTATTGATTGCTACTAATATTGGAACATTAGCTGCTTTTGCATGATCGATTGCTTCTTTTGTTTGAGGCATAACACCATCATCTGCTGCGACAATTATTACAACTATATCTGTAATAGATGCACCCCTAGCCCTCATTTGTGTAAATGCTGCATGTCCAGGTGTATCAATAAAAGTTATAAGCTTATCTTTATGTTTTACTTGATAAGCACCTATTGCTTGAGTTATTCCTCCAGCTTCTGTATTTATTATATTAGATTTTCTAATAGTATCTAAAAGTGTAGTTTTCCCATGATCAACATGTCCCATTATCGTTACAACAGGAGCACGTGGAACTAGATCTTCTTCATTATCTTCAATTTCGAATTCTTCAAAATTTGATATATCTTCAGTTTCCTCATGTTTAAGTGTTTTATTATAATCAAGAGCTATTACTTCACATGTTTCATAATCTATTGGATTATTAATACTTAACATAGAACCTAATGCGATAGCTTTTTTAACAATATCTACTGGATTTACTTTTAATAAACTTGCAAAATCACTAACTGTCATTCCTTTTTTATATAAAATTATATTATCATCTTCATCTTTTTTATTAGATGTTAATTTTTCTTTATTCTTATACATTTTCTTTTTTAATTTTGCAAATTCTTCTTTGTTATTACTATGTGTATCTTTTTTCTTTAATTTTTGTTTTTTAACTGTATTATCAACATCAATATTTTTTATAGATTCAACTTGCATCTGTATTTGTTCATCTATTTCATCATCGACATCAACACTTTCAAATGCATAATCCAATTTTACTATTGTTTCTTGATCTAATAAATCATTTTCATTTGTTATGTCGTATCCTAAATAATTTAATTTATCTAAAACTTCTTCGACACTTTTATTAATATCAAGTGCATATTCTAAAACACTCATCATAAGTATCACTACCTTTCTATAAATTTAAAGTTATTTCTTTTTTACTTTTTTTATACTTTTTATATTCAACTCCACATTTATCAAACATTCTTTTAGCAACTATATTTCCATCAGTACCATCATATTTATCATCTTCATATATAACCTTTTTAATTCCTGATTGAATTATAGCTTTCGCACACTCATTACATGGAAATAATGTAACATATATTGTTGAACCAGTAAGATCTATACCTCTTGCATTCAATATTGCATTTAACTCAGAATGACATACATAGGCATATTTTGTTTCTGTAAATTTACCTTCTCTTTCCCATGGTAAATCCTCATCATTAAATCCTATAGGTGCCCCATTATATCCCATTGATAATATTTTATGATTATCATCTACAATACATGCACCAACTACTGTATTTGGATCTTTACTTCTTAGTGATGATAGTTTTGCAAGCGACATAAAATATTCATCCCAAGTTATATAATTTTCTCTTTTCATATAAAAACCTACAATCTATTAATTAATTCATCGAATATTTCATCAGGTATTTGTGTATCTAAATGTTTATTTAATATTTTACTTTTTTTCGCATTTAAAATTACTTCTTTATCTTTTTTTAAGTATGCTCCTCTTCCGTTTGATTTTCCTCTTTCATCATCAATTATTATATTACCACTTGGTTCTCTAACTATTCTAAATAGTTCCATCTTTGGTAATTTTTCATGACTTACAACACAAGTTCTCATAGGTATTTTTCTTTGCATATTTACCACCTACTTTAAATTTATTCCTTCACTTTCTAGTTGTTTTTTTGTTTTAACATCTATTCTATAATGTGTTAATCTACTTGCAAGTACAACATTTATACCTTTTCTACCTATAGCAAGAGATAAATTTTTATCATCTACTATAGCTAGTGCCTTTTTCTCTTTTTCATCCATAATTATTACATTTACATCTTCTGCTGGTTGTAATGCATTAGATATAAATATTCTTGGATCTTCATCATATTTAACTAAATCTATTTTTTCATTATTTAATTCTTTAACTATATTAGTTATTCTTCTTCCTTTTTCACCAACACATGTACCTATTGGATCAACATTAGGATTTATACTTGAAAGTGCAACTTTACTTCTTACACCAGCTTCACGTGCAACTCCATGAATAAGTACTGTTCCTTCTTCTATTTCAGGTATTTCGCTTTCAAACAAACGTTTTACAAAACCATAATGACGTCTTGTAAGTAATATTGAAATAGATTTTGTTGTGATGCTTATTTTTGATACATATGCTTTAATACTATTACCCATTACTAATTTTTCATCACCAATAAGTTCTTTTTTAGGTAAAATAGCCATAGTTCTACCAATATCTACTAGATAATTTTTTTCATCTTCCATAGATAATGTTCCAACTATCATTTCCCCTTGTTTATCCCCTAATTCTTCTTCTAGACTATTCTTTTCTGCTTCTTTAACTCTTTGAATAATAACTTGTTTAGCAGTAGATGCAGCAACTCTTCCAAAATCTTTTGGTGTTACTTCTTCTTCTATTGTTTCTCCCACTTTTATATCTTTAACAATTTTTTTTGCTTCGCTTAATGGTATTTCAATATCTTCATCGTAATCTTCTTTTTCATCTTCAACTACTGTTAAGAATGAAAATACTTTAATAAATCCAGTATCTTTATTAATATCAACTCTAACATTTGATAAACCATAATTTTTCTTATATGCAGTAGTTAAAGCAAGTTCCATAGATTCAAATAAACCATCTTTACTAATATGTTTTTCTTCTGCTAAATTGTTAAGAGCACTTAAAAATTCATTTGCTTCTTTCTTAATCATTTTAATTACCTCCCTTTGAACATACATCTAAAATATAATTATCATCATCAATAATATTTGCATCGTCTAAAATAGGGTTTATAATTTCACTTGCTAGAACACAAGTATCTAAGTCAACACCACCAACTTTATCTATTATTATTCTAAGAAAATAATTGCTAGTTTCTTTTTCATATGTTACGCTTAAAATATTAATTCCAACTTCATTAAGTGGCTTTTCAACTAATTTTAAAACTTTGTCTTTTATCATACTTACCTCCAAATATTATTTAAAGAGTGGGAAATCCCACTCCTTGATGTCAATAGTATTTTAACACATTATTCTTTAAATGTATATCTTTTTTTTAATTTTTTTCTTATTTCTTGACAAACACAAAAAAATCATAACTTTTAATATTATGATAATTTTATTTAAATTATTATAATTTTTTTGATAATTTTTCGATTACTTCTTTGTCAAGATCAGTATAATTTGCTACTTTTTCTATTTTCATTCCATCTCTTAACATATTTTTTGCAGTTTCAATTTTGCCAATATCAACACCTTCAGCTATGCCTTCACTTATACCATCGTTCCTAGCTGATTCTAATTTTTCTTTGTAATCTTCTTCAACAGAAATCCTGGTTTCTTGTTTGATTCTTTCTTTCCAATCATAAGCTCCCATAACATCATCATCATCATTATATTCCTCTAATTTATTATAGATATTTTCCATATCATTATCTCCATCACATAATTTCATAGCTTCATCCCTATCCTTTACTCCAAACAATCCTAAGAATTTTGTCTTCATATC
>CANRKE010000072.1 GCA_947631135.1 uncultured Bacilli bacterium
CCAATGTTTGTTAATCCTAAATATACAGGATATGAATTTTTTGTTTATAGTTACTTAATGATGTTCTCAAAAAAATAACGGAATAAAATTACAAAATATCACGGATTGAAATTGACAAAAATCACGGAATAATATAAAATAATAATATAAGTAATTATTAAAAGGAGAGTGATTTTTATATGGATATTAAGAATTATAGAAAAAGAATAGTAGATGATAAGATAGAACACTATTTAAAATTATTTGGTGCGATTAGTATTGAAGGTCCAAAGTATTGTGGTAAAACATGGGCTGGTAGATTTCATTCTAATAGTGAAGTACTTCTACACAAGACAACAGGTGAGTTATCTAATAATGTTGAGCTTGCTAGAATATCACCATCACTAATATTAGAAGGTGAAAAACCTAAATTGATTGACGAATGGCAAGAAGCTACAAACCTATGGGATGAAATTAGAATTGAAGTAGACAAGACTGGATTAAAAGGGCAATATATTTTAACTGGATCATCTACACCAAATAGAAAAGGAATCGCACACAGTGGAGCTGGTAGATTCGGTAAAATATATTTAAGAACTATGAGCTTATACGAATCAGGTGATTCTACTGGTGATATATCTTTCGAAGAATTATGCAATAATAAATTGAAACAAAAAATGACAGGTGAAGTTGATTTAAGGAATCTTGCAGGTTTAATAATTAGAGGTGGATGGCCAGCTAATATAAATTATTCTCCAAAAGATTCTAGTGATGCAATAGAAGAATATATAAAAATAATAATAGATGATGATTTACTTAGATTAGATGGAGTAAATAGAGATAAACATAAAGTTAAATTATTATTAAAATCTCTTGCAAGAAATGAAAGTACTACTGTATCAAATATGACATTAAAAAAAGATATAAGTGATATTGACAATGAAAATATCGATATAGATACATTATCATCATATCTAAATGCATTAGATAAATTATATTTACTAGATAATGATGAACCATATTCATCTAATATACGTTCCTCAATAAGAGTTAAGCAATCAGAAAAAAGACATTTTGCAGATCCTTCCATAGCTTGTTCATTACTTAATATAAAAGAAGAAGATAAGTTATTAAATGACTTAGAAACATTTGGATTTTTATTTGAAGCATTAGTAGAGAGAGATTTAAAAATATATGCAGATAGCTTTAATGCAAAATGTTATCATTATCAAGATTATCGAAAAAGAAAAATTGATAGTATTATTGAATTAGAAAATGGAAAATGGTGTGCATTTGAAATAAAACTTGGTGCAAATAAAATTGATGAAGCTGCAAAAAATTTATTATCAATAAAACAGGATATAGAAAAAGAAAAAGGTAAAGTACCATCTGTTCTTTGTGTAATATGTGGACTATCTAATGCAGCATATAAAAGAAAAGATGGTGTATATGTTGTACCAATTACTGCACTAAAACCATAAAAATAGGAATTAAAAATTATAAATTACTCATAATAATTATGGGTGATTTTTTATGAATATATTAATAACAGGTTCAAGAAGTGGTATAGCACACGATCTTATATTAAAATTAGTAAATAATAAAAAATATAGCAAATATAAGATATATGCAACTACTCATACAGAAGAACAAAAAGAAAGTTTAGAAGATATTATGAGTAAGTATGATAATGTATTTTGTTTTAAATTAGATATAACTGATAAAGAAGATGTAAAATTAATAGAAAATATGGATATTGATATACTTATTTGTAATGCTTCTATTTGTATTGGTGGTTCTATACTGGATATTCCAATTAATAGAGTTAGAGAAAATTATGAAGTAAATGTATTTTCAAATTTTAATTTAATACAAAAAGTAGCTAATAAAATGATAGAAAAAAATAAAGGTAAAATAATTATAATGGGTTCACTTGCTAGTTTAATACCTATAAACTTTATAGGAATATATGCATCTACTAAATCAGCAATATATATGTTAGCTAAAACTTTATCTAATGAAATAAAATTAATTAGTGATAAAGTACATGTAATATTAATTGAACCTGGATTATATCATACAGGATTTAATCAAATAATGTTAGAAAACAAATATAAATATATGGATAATTCATGCTTTAAAGATAAAATAAATGAAATAAAAGAAAAAGAAAATTTAATATTTGATATATTAGAAAAGAATGATACTAATTCAATAACTAGTAAAATATTGGAAGCTATATCATCAAATAAACCAAAATTTATTTATAGAGCTCCAATTACACAGGTAGCTAGTGCGAAAATATATAATTTATTTAAAAGTTAGAATATGTAAAATATTTAATAAATTGAATATATTTAATTAGGTGAGATTCATGAATCTAATTAATAAATTATTATGGTCAATAACTATTGTACTTATGATTTTATCAGGTATTTATTATACTGTTAAACTAAAAGGAATTCAATTTAAATTAGGTAATATAATTAAATCAATCAAAAACAATGATAATAGTAAAATTACACCATTTCAAACTTTATCTATGACATTAGCTGGAAGAATTGGTGTAGGTTCATTATCTGGAGTCGCACTATCTATATATTTAGGTGGTGAAGGAACAATATTATGGATGTGGATAATATCGTTTATCGTTTGTCCATTATCATATTTAGAAAGCTATTTAGCTAATCATTATCATATAAAAATTAATAATGAATATATAGGTGGTCCAGCTTTTTATATAAGTAGAGGACTTAACAATAAAAAATTAGCAAGTTTATATGCAGTTATACTTATTATTACATATATCTTTGGTTTTTTATCAATACAATCTAATACTATTACTAAAAGTATTACTAACTTAATAAATATTAATCCTATTATAATAGGTATAATAATAGGTATTTTATCAACTATAATAATGTTTAGAGGAGTAGATAAAATAGGGAAATTTTTAGAAAAATTAGTTCCTATAATGTCTATTACATTCATATTAGCAAGTTTATATATATTAATTATTAATTATAGATTATTACCAAATTTATTTTTTAGAATATTTAATAGTGCGTTAAACATTAAATCATTTGGATTTGGAGTAATATCTACATTCATAATAGGAATTCAACGTGGAATATTTTGTAATGAAGCAGGCTGTGGTACAGGATCTATTGCTAGTGCATCATCATATTCTTCTAATAGTGATAAACAAGGTAAAATACAGATGTTTGGTATATATTTTACTACATTAATAATATGTAGTTTAACTGCATTTGTAATAATATTATCAAACTATAATACTAACTTAACTGATATTAATGGAATAGAAATTACTAATTATGCGTTTAATTTATTCTTAGGTAATATTGGTAATATTGTAGTATTAATATCTATAATATTATTTGCATTTTCTACTATAATAGCAGGTTATTATTATAGTGATACCAATTTAAAGTATTTAACTAATTCTTATAAATATAATAATATACTTAAAATTATAACTATTATAGTACTTATATTAAGTAGTGTAGTTCGTCCATATTATATTTGGAATTTTGTTGATATATTACTCGCAATATTAGCTATAATTAATATTTATTCACTATATAAATTTAGAAATAAATTATAAAATAATTGATTTACAAATTATTGCATGTTAATATATTTATAGGGACTGATGATCATGGATAGATTAATATTTCATATAGATGTTAACAATGCATTTTTATCGTGGAGTGCGGTTGATATGCTAAAGAATGGATTTAAAAAAGATATAAGGGAAGAAGTATCTGTAATAGGTGGTGATGAAGGAGCAAGACATGGAATAGTACTTGCTAAGAGTAATCCTGCTAAAAAGTATGGCATTAAAACTGCTGAAACACTTTATAGTGCTAGAAGAAAATATAAAGATTTAAAAGTATATAAACCTAATCATAAAATATATAAACAATTTTCAGATCAATTATATGAATATTTTACTAATTTTTCTCCAAAGATTGAAAGATATTCTATAGATGAATGTTTTATAGATATGAGTGGTATGAATTATTTTATAAAAGATCCAATAGAATTTGCTGATAATATGAGAAAGTATATCAAAGAAAATTTTGGCTATACTGTAAATGTCGGGATAGGTAACAATAAGTTGTGTGCAAAAGTTGCATCTGATTTTGAAAAGCCAGATAAAACACATACATTATTTAATGATGAAATTGAAAATAAACTGTGGCCTCTTGCTGTTGGAGATTTATTTATGGTTGGTAAAAAAACAGAAACAAAACTTAAACATATGAATATAAATACAGTATTTGAACTTGCTCATACACCAGTTGAAATTTTAACTAAAACATTTAAATCCTATGGAATTATATTACATGAATTTGCAAATGGAATAGATGATAGTGAAGTTGTTGATGTAAAACAAGAATTAAAAGGAATAGGTAATTCTTTAACTTATCCTATAGATATTGAATCATATGATGATATAAAACAAAAATTAATTGAATTATCAAGTATGGTAGGCACTAGATTAAGAAATGAAAAAAAATATGCTTATACTGAAACTTTATATGTTAAATATAGTGATTTTACTACATTAACTCATCAAAAGAAATTAAAAAATCCTATATCTAATGATGATGAAATATTAAAATATGCATTAGAACTTTTAAAAGATATAGAAATAAAACCTATTAGAAGTATGGGAATAAGACTTAATAATTTAACTTTAGAAAAACAAGAACAACTATCTATATTTGATAATGATATAAAAAGAAGTATTAAAAATGATGAATTACAAATTACTTTAGATAAATTAAAGAAAAAATATGGAGATAATATAGTAAAAAAAGCTTCAAATAAATAATATATATAATTAATGCCATATTAATAATGGTGATAATATGTCATTAAAATATGATAATCTTATGAATGATATAAGAAATAATAAAAAATTTAAAAGATATATAATGTTATTTATTGGACTTTTTTTATCTGCACTGTCCTATAATTTATTTTTTGTTCCTAGTAAAATAGTTGTAGGTGGTGTTAGTGGCCTTGCTATTATATTTGAAGATTTATTTTCTATTAATACATCTACTTTTATCCTAGTAGCAAACATTATATTAATTATTATTGGATATTTATTATTAGGTAAATCTAATACAATTAAAAGTATAGTTGGATCACTATTATTTCCTATATTTGCATATCTTACACAAAATATTACAAATTATATAAGTATTGAGGGTGTAGATATACTTATGCTTACAGTATTCGGATCTATTATATCTGGTATTGCAGGTGGACTTATATTTAAAGCAGGATATAATAGTGGTGGTACAGATATTGTTATGCAAATATGTACAAAGTATTTTAAAATGTCTATCGGTAAAGCTAATTTAATTGTAAATATAATTATTATTTTATTTTCTGGATTTGTATTTGGTATTAATAATATGTTATATGCAATAATTGCTCTTTATATAATGTCAATATTAAATGATAAAATATTATTAGGTATTGATGATAATAAAACTGTATTTATAATTACTAATAAACAAAAAGATATTAAAAAATTCATAATTGAAAAATTAGAACATGGTGTTACTGTATTAAAAAGTAGAGGAGGTTTTACTAACGAAGGAAGAGATGTATT
>CANRKE010000073.1 GCA_947631135.1 uncultured Bacilli bacterium
GCGTTTACTAACGTATCTTTATAATTACCGCATGCAGGATGCACTACCATTCCACTAGGTTTATTAACTATTAATAAGTCATCATCTTCATATATTATATCAAGAGGTATATCTTGTTTTATTAAATCAGTTGTTTCTTCATCTACTTCTTTTATTTCTATCTTATCATTTAGTTTTATAGAATAACTTGCTTTTGTTTTATCACCATTAACTAGTATATTCCCATTTTTTATTAGATTATTTATTTTACTTCTAGAATAATCACTTACATTACTTAAATATATATCTATTCTCTTTCCTACATCTTCTTCTTTTACTTCATACATAAATATCACTCCTTATTTTTTAATACTTCTATACACATAAGTATAATACTTATTACAATCGCACTATCAGCTATATTAAATGTTGGAAAATTATAATTAAATATTTTAAAATCTAAAAAATCTATAACATATCCAAATATTAATCTATTTAATAAATTGCCAAATATACCCCCTAATATTAATCCATAAAATATATTATTTAAATTAGTTAATTTTTTTTCTTTTATTATCATAAATATTAATAGTATAATAGCTAAAAAAGAAACTATTATTAAAAATAAAGTCTGATTATTTAATATACTCCATGCTGCTCCATAGTTATATACTAATGTTAATCTAAAAAAATTATCTATTATTTTTATACTATCACCTGGATTAATTAACTTACAAATAACTAATTTAGATAATATATCTAAAAACAATACTAGTAACATAATTATTATAATTTTAATATATTTTTTCATAAATTTCCCTCTTCCAACACATATTCTATCATTTTTTTTAATAAAAATCACTATTTTGATTGACTAAAATTATTAAAATGTATATAATTTTAATTGCGTATTGATTCAGCTTTATATATATTTTTGTAATGTGTTTAATTGCTATTGTTTTATTAGTAACTAGATAAGCTGCTAGCGAACGTATTAAAATGAACACCCTACATTAATATATATAACTTCGTCATATCGCAAAATATATTGAAAGGAGAGATAATATGGCAAGATATACTGGTCCTGCTAATAGAAAATCTCGTCGTGTAAATTTTTCAACACTTGAAAATGGTAAAGATCTAGCAAAAAAACCTTATGGTCCTGGTCAACATGGTAATGCTAGACGTGGTAAACCATCAAACTACAGTATTCAATTAACTGAAAAACAAAAAGTTAGATTTATGTATGGATTAACTGAAAAACAATTTAGAAAGACTTTTGATAAAGCTTCAAAAATGAAAGGTGTACATGGTGAAAACTTCTTAAGATTACTAGAATCAAGATTAGATAATCTAGTTTATAGAATTGGTTTTTCAAACACTAGACGTGGAGCAAGACAAATAGTTAACCATGGTCACGTTCTTGTAAATGGTAAGAAAGTAGATATTCCATCATATCAAGTAAAACCTGGTGATGTAATAAGTCTAAAAGAAAAATATAAATCTAATAAGTTAATTAATGAAGCATTACAATCTACATTAAGTCGTGTTGAATATATTGATTATGACGAAAACAAAATGGAAGCTAAATATGTTAGACTTCCAGAAAGAAGTGAACTTAATAAAGATATTAATGAATCACTTATTGTCGAATTCTACAGTAGATAATAATTATTTAAAGAAGTTATTTAAAATGATTTTAAACAACTTCTTTTATTTTATTCTAAATTACATAATCCCCCTTCAACTATTCTTCTTATTGCTGATCCACAAAGTTTTCCTGCTTCAATTATTTTTTCTATTCCATTTATAAAAGCATTTATTATTGTACCTGTTATATCAGCTCCTCCCTTAATTTCTTTTAATTCTTTTTTATTTAATTCAATCATAAAATCACTCCTTACATGAATTAGGTCTTACTATACCATCAAGAATACCAACTAGAAAGAAAAGAATCCCTACTATTCCAACTGCTGTCCAACCGGATCCACCTTTTATCTTCTTTAATTCATTTTTACTTAGTTTAATATTTCACCATTCCCTTTCACATATAAAATCATAGATCATTTCAAAACAAGTTTTTTTATCGTACGTAATATTTCCAGTAATAATATCATTTTCTTTATTATCTCTATCTATATTTATATATACATTTTTATATTCCATCATTAATTTATCATCTATTACATTATCTATTTTTATAATTTTATATTTATATTTATGATTATCTATATTTATATATTTTCCTTTATTTATCTTAGGTAAATCTTCTAATAAAACATTAGTATTTAATAGTAGTTTATCTTCATATTTTATAACTATATATTTATTTGTATATACTTTATCAAATTTAAAATATCCAAGAAATATACATAGTAATATTAAAAATATAATTATCGTTTTTATAATTCTTAATTTTATTCTTATATAATCTATTGAAAATGTTTTATACTCTTTTAAAGTTATTATCTTATTCATTATAAATCTGTTACATAATTAATATTTTTATTATTTACATATAATATATTATCAAACATATTTAAATTATCCATCTTATGAGTAACTACTAAAAATGTACAATTACTAAATTCATTAAATATTTTATATAGTATCCTCTTTTCAGTTAATGAATCTAATTCTTTTAAAGCTTCATCAAATATATAAATATTACTTGTTTTAATTAAACTTCGTGCAAGTATTATTCTTGCCTTTTCACCTCCACTAATATTAAATCCATTCTCTTCTAATAGATGATCATATCTTAAATATTTATTTTCTACTATTTTATCAACTTCACATATCTTACATATTTTAAGAAAATAATCATAGTTAATATTTCTATCCATTACTATATTATCATATATTGATTTAGTAAATAATGTCTCATTTTGGGATACATAACAAATATTATTTCTAATATCTTCTATATTATAATCTAGTATATTTTTATTATTTATTAATATTTTACCTTCATTTATTTTATAGTATCTTAAAAGTAATTTTAGAAATGTTGATTTACCTGAACCAGTAGAACCTATAATTGCAATCTTACTACCCTCTTTTATACTAATATTAATATTTTTAAGTATTTCATCTGTATTATTTATTTCATAACTTACATCTATAAATTTAATTTCACCTTTTATATTATTAACTTTATTAATATTTTTATCTATAAAGTTTTCTTTATCAATTTCAAATAAATTATTTATTCTACTAATAGATTTTGAATAATACTCAATATCTGGTATCAATAACATAATAGATTTTATCGAATTAATAAAATAATTATAAATTGAATTAAATAAAATAAATGATGATATACTTAATCTTCCATTAGTTATCTCTGTATAGCTTAAATATACTACCGAGAATGTAGCTAATGAATATAATAGGTTTTTAAAAAAATTATTTCTATTTAATATGTTATCAAATCTAATTTTACTATTTAAATAATCAATTAATTTATTTTCATAATTATATATTATTTCTTTATGATTATTCATAGCTTTTATACTTTCAAATGCACTTATTATTTCTAACATGTATGAAACAGAATTTGAATTATTTACTTGTACTTTACCTATTATATTTTTTATTGATGGTATGAAGATAAGTTGGAATAATATTGATAGTAATATAAATATTGATGATGTAAAAAATAAATGATTAGAAATATTTATCAATATTATTGATGAAATAATTAATATTATTACATTTAAAAATATTGTAACAATGAAGTTTACTAAACTACTTTTAATATTGTTTAGATCACTTATACGAGATATGATATCACCTGATGTCTTTGTTTTAAAATAATCATAAGGAAGTTTTATAATGTGAGAAAGTGTTGTAGTGTTTAAAATAAATTCTATTTTACAAGATAAATATATGACTAACTCATTTTGTAAATATTCAAATATATTTTGAAATAATATTATTACAATAAAAACTATTCCAATAATTTTATAAGGGTTATTATATTTATTTGTAACCATATCTATTATATACTTTGTTAGATATGAGTTTGAAAGTGTTAAAACAAATATAATTAAAGATAAACAAATTATAAATAAGAATATACTTTTATAATTTTTAAATATGTTTTTAATAGTGTTATATAATTGATTTTTGAAATTTAAATTAACAATTTTTTTTATTGGAATAAAAGTAAGAACAATGTTTGTCCATATTTTATTGAATTCATCAAAATCCATATTTACAAAACCTCTTGCAGGATCCATTATTTTTAAGGTACGATTATTAAAGTTTATTTTATATACTACTACATAGTGCATATATGAATTATTTATTATTACATGAGCAATGAAAGGAGATACAGAATGAACATTTTTAAATTCTTCTAAATTATTTATTTTTATGCCATTTGATTTAAATCCTAATTCTTCTGCACATTCTAGTATATTATAAGCTGTTGTACCATCTCTTGTTGTGTGCATAATCTCCCGCAATTTTTCTATGTTTGGTATTCCACCATAGTATTTAATTATAGATGCTAAAGAACATACTGCACAGTCACTATAATTGTTTTGTCTAAATACTAAACCCTTCTTCACAAAAAAACCTCCTCAATATATTATTCTAAAAAAATTGCAAAAAGTATTTAATTTTTTTCAATTTTTTTTATTTTTTTAGCAAGCGTAAAAAAATACCATAATCTTTAATATTATAGGTATTTTATAAATTGATAGTCATACTAGATTTAAATATAGCAGAATATGATTTAGATGTTAAAAAATTAATTGAAAATTTGCTAGAAGAAACAGAAAAAGATTTACCATTTTAAAAGTAAATCTTAATTAATATTTTATTACTATAAATTTAATTTAGTGTTCATTTGAAAATTTACACAATAGACTTGACAAGCTCGTAATTTATTTTGCTTTTACGACGTATGGATTTTCTTCTGTACCATCACCTTGGGTAAATAGTGTGTCAGATCTCAGATTGAAAACTGGCACAACGTTACCAAAATAGCGGGTACCATCGTGATAGAAATAATCAAATTGGTACATAGAGAACATAAGAGCATTAGTATAATTGAAACGGTAAGGAGACCCCAGGCTCCAATCGCAACTTATTCCATATAAATAATAGTTGTAATTTGATGATCCATATTTTCCTCCTGCAAATACTGCTTCATCTGCTGATAAAAGCCCTATTTTTAAATCGTATTCTCCTCCATATAATTTATCTGTGTTTGGACATATATAACTTGGCTCCGGTACATGTCCACTATCTGTATTTAATCTACCATATGCTCCATAATGTAATAATCCTTTATCGTCTATATTTCCTGTTGTTGTATCATTACAATATCTTGTACTTGCTAATATTTTATCATAATCAGTCATATTTGTTTCATACCAACTATCTAAATATTCTTTCATTGTACTATTATTATCTCCACTATTTGGATCTAATATCGCTTTTCCCTTTAATTGATATACACGATAATTTATTTTTTCTGTTGATTCTACCGTTGTTACTTGATATAAATGATCGTCTTTACTTGTTGATGTTGAAAATTGTGTATATTTTCCCTCACATAATGCTTT
>CANRKE010000074.1 GCA_947631135.1 uncultured Bacilli bacterium
GAGAATATTTTGAAGTTGGATCATGTTCAACATTAGGTGATGCACAAGCACGTAGACTTTCAATAAGATATAAAACAAAAGATGGAAACAAATTAGTATTTTCTCTTAACAATACGGTTTTTGCTTCTCCTAGAGGATTGATAGCTTTTATTGAAAATAATGTGTTAGAAGATGGTAGTATAGAAATACCAAAAGTATTACAACCATATATGGGTGGAAAATCTATAATAAAAATAGATGATTAGGAGTTAGTGGTTTTTATGAAGTTGAATAATAAAAAGAATTTAGTATTTTTATTAGTTGGAATAATAGTAGTTATTATAGTTGTACTAATATTAATATTTGGTAATAAAGATAAGAATAATGATGCATCTAATTTTAGTAATGAATATAAAAATGTACCTATTAATAATAAATTTAAATATATTAATGCAAAAGAAGCTATTGATATTTTACAAAATGAATCTGGAATAATATTTATGGGATATAAAGAATGTGTATGGTGTCAAGATTATGCAAAATATTTAAATGAAGCTATTATAGATAGTGATGTAGAGGAAATATATTATTTAGATATATATAAAGATAGAAAAAAGAAAAGTAAAGAATATGAAAAGATTGTAAAAATAATAAGTGATCGCTTGCCTTATGATGAAGAAGGTAACCATCAAATATTAGTTCCAAGTACTGTGTTTGTTTCAAGTGGAATCGTTATTAATTATGATGATGAAACTAGTTATGTTAATAGTTCTATGAATGATAAGAAAGCATATTGGACTGACAATAACATTAAATCTTTTAAAGAAAAGATTAATAATTATTCAAAAAATATAGAAGTAGATAGTGTTTGTAAAGAAAATAGTGGGTGCTAAAAAATTAAATAAAATGTAAAACTTTAGGATTTCTATTTAAAAATCTTAAAGTTTTTGGTATAATGAGTTTGTAAAAGTAGGTGCATAACATGAAAAAATTGTTTTTGCTATTTACTGGTGTTCTATTCTTATGTGGTTGTTCAGTAGAAAAAATAGATACATCTAATACTGATAATCTAGTAAGTTATATGACCAGTAAGAATTATAATATATATAATAGATATTCTATGGGATATAAATATTATTTACCTAAATCAGTTTCTGTAGTTAGCTATACTGACTATAATGAGCAGTTATTATCAAATGGTGATATATATTATTTATATGTGGATATAATATCTTATTATCATAAAAATGAAATAGAAAGAAAAGATAGTAGTGATTATATTTATTATAAAGAAATAGATAATGGTGATAAAAAAGGATATATTAAAGTAGAAGATTATGGCAATAATAGATACTATGTTACATATAAATATAATTATTCTAGTATTGAATCTATCATTAATAAAGATAAACTTGATAATACAATAATAAATATGAGTTATATATTAACATCTATAGATTATAATGATACGATTATAAAAAGTTTATTGGAAAACAACAAAGATATAACAAAAGAAGAAGCTTTTAAGATTAAAAAGCCTAATAATAAAGAAAGTACATTCCTTGATTATGTTAATACATATGATAAATATAAAGATGATAAAGATGATGATGAGGATAAGTTAATTGATGAGGCAACTATCAAACAATCAGATGAAATGAACGAGTAGAGGGTGATAATATGGGAATATTTGATAAGATTAAAAATTTATTCTATGATGAAGAAGAAGTAGATGTTCCAGTAGAAAATCAAAAAGAAGAAATTACAATTAAATCAGGGAATGTTGCAGTAAAAGAAAAAGATGAAGAAAAAAGAATTGTAGACACTAGAATAGATGAAAATGAGCAAGATAAAATAGAAGATGTTATGAGTGAGAGGGATTTAATGTCAACAAGACAAAACTTTAAATTTCCAATTATATTTGAAGATGAAGATATTGCTAATATAGAAAAGAAAGAACCTCCTAAAAAGGAAAAAGAACCTGCTCATGAAAATCCAAATAATAAGTATAAAAAACCAGTATTAGATAGGAAAGTAATAGATGAAGTTGTAAAGAAGCCTAAAAAGTTTAAACCTACACCGATAATATCTCCTATATATGGAATATTAGATAAAAATTATGAAAAAAATAATCTTGAAAATAATAAAAAGAACAGTTCTATAAAAAGTGATAAAGATTTAGAAATTAACTTCGATACTATTAGACAAAAAGCATATGGATCACTAACAGATGATTTGGAGAAAGAATTATCAAAAAGTGAAGATAAAATAGATGAAATTGAAAATAAAATAGATAATATATTAGAAGAAAATAATCTTCTTACTGATTTAGAGGAAGATAATGAAAATGATGAAATAAAAAATAATAATTTGTATAGTTATGAAGATTTTGGAGTAGAATATAAAATAGATGATAGTAATGATGATATAAATTCTAATAAGAAAAAAAATAAAACAGATAAAGAAGTCGAATTAACAGAAGATTTATTTAATTTAATTGATTCTATGTATGATAAATAATAAGGAGTGATTAATAATGGAATTTTTGAGTACGTTTTTACCAATAGTTTTATATTTCTTAGCATCTGTTTTATTGATATTATTAATTATACTATCATTGAAGTTAATTATAGTTATCAATAAAGTAGAAAACCTTACAGATGATGCAACAAAAAAATTAAAATCATTAAATAGTATTTTTCGTGTAATTGATAATTTTACAGATAGGATAGCATTAATTAATGATAGAATTGTTATGACGATAACTAGTTTGTTATCTAGAGTTTTTAATAGAAAAAGAAAGGATGATAATAATGAGTAAAAGTGAAAAAAAAGGAATGGGTAAATTTGTATTAGGTGCATTAGTAGGTGCAGGAGTTGGTGTTTTATTAGCTCCAAAAAAGGGAAGTGAAACAAGAAAAGATCTTAAAAATAAAATGGAAGAATTATTAGCAAAAGCTAAAGAAATAGATCTTAATGATGTTCGTGATAACATAGAACAAAAAATAAATGAAATACAAAGTGAACTTAAAGATTTAGATAAAGAAAAGGCTTTGGCTATAGCTAAAGAAAAAGGTGAAGTATTAAAAAATAAAGCTGTAGAAGTATATGAACTTGCAAAAGAAAAAGGTACACCAGTTCTTGAAAAATGTGCGAAAGAAGTAAAAGAAAAAACAATTAGTGTTGTTGAAGAATTACTAAAAAAATTGAAGGATGAAGAAAGTAAAGATAATAAGAAAAAATAATTAATATATTTTGAAGTAAGGTAGGTCCTCCTCATAAAAAACATATGCAAACATATGTTCGCTATGGGGGGGGTCATACTTATAAGGCCTAATAACTTACCTTAAAATAAGGTAGGTGTTTTAATTTTGGATAAGAAGAAAATAATAAGAAATGTAATAATAATATCTATTATAGTATTAATAGTAGGAATACTTGTTGTGAGTTATGCAATGTTCTTTAATAAAAGTACTAGTGAAGATTCAACTAAACTAGGCAATCTTGATGTTGAATATGTTGATGGAGAAGAAGTAACAATTGATGATTTACTTCCAATAAATAATGATGAAGTAGAAGAAAAAGCAAATGTATTTAACTTTAGTGTAGAAAATAAAGGAAATAGTTATGCTTATTACGATATTAAATTTGTTGATATAGATTTACCAACTGCACTAAAAGATCTAACATTAAAATGGAGATTAATAAAAGATGGACAAATAGTAAATGAAGGTAATTTTTTAGAGATAGAAAATACGAAATATTATTTAAAAAGAAGTATAGGAATAGATGGTAAAGATATTAATAAATATAAATTACAAATATGGATAGAAAATTCTAATAAGATAGATCAAAGTTATATGTTAAATAGAAGTGGAAGTTTTAAAATACAAATAGAAGCAAAGCAAAAATTAGCTTCTTCACCAAAAAATGAAATAACAGTAATATCAAATACTACTAATGGAGATTTAGAAGATTTAAAGATATATGGAAATACTATTGATGGTAAAAATGTAGGTGATAACAAAACAATAAATATTACTGTATCACAAAATCTAGTAGATAATGGATTAGGTGAATTAGGTAATAATACAAATTTTTCTAATTTAACATATAGTGATGAAAAGTATAAAAGTTTAGGTAGCTTTTATAGTGTAGATAATAATAAAAAAAGAAATTTTTTTAGCAATAATAATATTGCAGTAGATATAGATAAAAGTTATCATACAAGTATATCTTTAAAAAATAATAATTCTAATGCATCTTATCTGTTTGGATTTTCATCATTTGATATAGATAATCTTAAAATTGATGGTGTTAGAATTGCAGCAATGAATAATTTTTATACATTTTTAATACAAGATTTAAAAGATGGTGATGAATATGTATATTTTAATGATCTATCTAAATTTAATATTAATGCAATTCAAGAATGTCAAACCGGGTTAATATTTTGGAATTACACAGATTCAAGAGGTTATACATATCCAGTAGGAGCATATTCTAGAAATAATTGGTGTAATTTATTTGTTACTAATAACATAGATAAAGAAAATAATAGAATAAAATTAAATGAACCATGGAAATACGGTACTTACAAAAAAGGAACATATGTGTCACAAACTACAGGAATTGGTTCTGAAACTTACTGTTTTACTAAGGCTAAAAAACTTACAAATGAATGGGTGGAACATAATGCAACTATAAGTGGTACATATAATTTTATTGCTGATGAAAAATCTGTAACTATAAATAAATTTAGATATGGAACAAAGTATGTTAAAATATATTTTGCTATTAACCGTGAACAAATAGCAGAAACTACTACTTATTACTCAAGAATAATACTAAGAAAAAATGATAATATCCAAAATATAACAATAGATATGAATGGACATGAACCATTAAGAAGTATAGATGATACAAGAGATTATATTGATTATAAAAATAAAAGAATAGTAAGAGTTATAAACTCTGATGGAACTATTAAATCAAATCCTGAATATGAACCGATAACTTTACCAGAGATCAAAACATATGATGGAAATACTATAATAGAATCAAATGATGAAATCTCCCCTCTATTTCAAGCTGAATATTAAAAAATTAAAAATATCATAATGTTAAAAGTTATGGTATTTTTTTGTATGTTTGTCAAGAAATAAGAAAAAAATTGAAAAAAATTGAAAAAAATTAAATACTTTTGACAATTTTTTTAGAATAATATATTAGGGAGTAGTTTTTTAATATATATTTTTTTTCGCCCTAATTATATAGAGGAGGATGAGATTTATGACTGAAGAAAAAACTTATATTACTTTGAAGTTTGACCTTATGTTCAAACGTATATTTGGTGATCCTAATGATCTAGGACCTATAAGAAGATTCTTAAAGGAGGTGTTAAATAT
>CANRKE010000075.1 GCA_947631135.1 uncultured Bacilli bacterium
GGTTCGATTCCCGGTACGCTTTTTTATTTTTTAAAAAAAGAACTGTTAGAAATTATTTATTTAATTTCGTAACAGCCTCTTTTTATTAATCATCAATCAAATCATTAATGTATTCAACAGCAAATCTTTTATCATTATCTACTAATTTATCTATGTATTCATAATGAATAATATCTCTAGGATTTTTTAGTTGAACATCGTGGGTTAAAATATAGCCAATTACAATGCCATTATATACTAAAAATATTTTATTACCATTATATTTTATTTTTTTTCTAGTAATATACCTATGAATCATATCAAAAATAGTAGATCTAGAAGTATTACTGTTCATAAATTCACTACTAAATTCTGTATAATTATCTACATATAAATATAGATATTCATTATCATTATTATTTATTATTATATGTCCATTAAACATTATCATCACCAATATAATAATGTAAATAATATTGGTATTTATTCATTAAAATTTAAAATATCTAATTTTTCTTTTGTCGTTACAATTTTTACCAGTTAAATATGATAAGTTTAAAAATATATTATTTAATTCGTTAATGTTACCATTATTATATATAATATCATATACTTTTTTAATTGAACTTACACAATTATTAAGTGCAATATTATATAGATCATCAAATGAATAATTGCAAACTTCATTTTTATCTTGTATATGATTCCAAGTTTCATGATCTTTATTAAGATAATCTTCATTTATTTTATCATGATATGATAATGCACTCATATTAGTAAAACTATCGGGAGTTATAAAATCAATAAATTTATATAGTTTTTTCTTTATTCCATATCTATCATATCTAAAAATTCTATTAACTCTTTTCATATCAATTATAGATTTATAATATATTTTAGAAAAATTATCTATGCCATAAACTTCTTTGTAGCATATATCTAACAAATTATTTAAATTATTATTAAATTTTTCAATGTTAAAGCAATATTTATGTAATTTAAATTTTGTTGGTTCTACCTTAATTACTTTATTTATCATATATAAATCTATATTTACTTCCATTAGCGAATGTAATCCATTATATTTATAAGTATTTTTTATCCTATTATTATAATTACCAGAATAATATATAATATATGGATGTATTGTACTATCTAAAAAATAATGACACATTAATCCATATAAATAAGACATTACATATTCATCATAATATAATTTATTATCTATTATATTTTTTATTAAACATATAAATAATTTTTTTGTTTTTTTAGTATGAAGTAACTTTGGATATTTTCTTCTTACTATTTTTTTATCAAAAATATTATCTATACTATAAAAATTTAATGGGTCTGCACCTTGAGAGAATAACTTTAAATATTCAATATTATAATATAAATTTTTATAATCTTTTTCTACATGGCTTAATACATCTAAAGCAAAAAGACTATGTGTTACTGTACTAGGCATAATTTTTCCTCCTTTATCACAATAATTTCACATTAATAGTATATCATAAAATTATCTTATGTATATAAGAAATAAATTTTGTAGGAAATAATAAAAAAAATAATCATTTTATGAAATGTGTGTTATAATTTATAATAGGCAGGTGAAATGCAATATGTCAAGTAAGAATAAAACATTCAAAACATTAGAAGAGCAATTGCAAATATTTAAAGATAAAGGACTAGTCATAGATGATTATGATAAAACAAAAAAAATATTATTTCGTGAAAATTACTTTTTTATCAATGGATATAGGCATTTGTTTTTGAAATCAGTAACAAATAGGGTATTTATTGATGGTACAACTTTTGATGAGATATATTCATTATTTACATTTGATAGAAGGATAAGAAATATTATTTTTAAAAATGTATTAATTATTGAAAATAATATTAAATCAATTCTTAGTTATCAACTATCAAAAAAATATGGATATAAAGAAAAAGATTATTTAAATCCAAAAAACTTTTCCCAAAAGAAAGAGGATGTTAGAAGAGTAAAAGATTTAATAAGCAAAATGCAAAGACAAATACGAATAAATGGTGAAAAACACAGTGCAACATTTCACTATATAAACAAATATGGTTATATACCTTTATGGATAATGGTTAAAGTTTTGTCTTTTGGAATAGTTGGAGAATTATATGGCATTTTAAATACTACTGATAAAGCAAATATATCACATTATTATGGTTTGGATATGAATGTTTTAGAAAACTATCTTGTAATACTTGCAAATTATAGGAATTTATGTGCACATGAAGATATACTTTATGAACACAGAACACAGAGAGTTATAAATGATACAAAATATCATGATTTCTTAAAAATACCTATGATGGATTCAGAATATATATATGGTAAAAATGATGTTTTTGCTTTAATAATAATTTTAAAGCAAATGCTAAGTGATGATGAATTTAGATTATTGATTCATGAACTTGAATATGAATTTGATATACTAGAAGGTAAATTAAATTCAATATCTGTTGAAAAAGTTATGGACAGAATGGGAATTCCTACAAATTATAAGGAAATTTTAGATATAGAAAGTGGTGTTTTAGTATAATGAGAAAAAAAATTATTACATTGATTGTTGTTTTAATATCTATTGTTGCTGGTGCTTCATTAATGTATTTCTATTTAACTAATACTAGTAGTGGTATAAGAACTGTTTACAATAATAAAAATGTAAATATTACTTCTAATGATAGTATTAATGAATCAGTAAATAAAATATATGATGCTGTTGTAGTAGTTGAAAATTCAAGAGGTGAAAGAGCAGTTGGTAGTGGAACTGGATTCATATATAAAACAGAAAAAGGAAATGGTTATATAATAACTAATAATCATGTTATTGCAGATGGTGATAATTATAATGTTATACTAAGTGATGGTAGTAGTGCAGAAGCTAAATTACTTGGTAGTGATGTTTATTCTGATTTAGCTGTTTTATCAATTGATGAAAAATATGTTACTACAGTTGCACAAATAGGTTCAAGTTCTGATATGAAAGTAGGAGATACAGTATTTACAGTAGGTGCACCATTAAGTGATGAATATAGTGGTACAGTAACTAAAGGTATAATATCTGGTAAAGATAGAATGGTTTCAGTAACATTAAATAATAATGTTGGTGATTATATGATGAATGTACTTCAAACTGATGCATCAATAAATCCTGGTAATAGTGGTGGTCCTCTTTGTAATATAAATGGAGAAGTAATTGGTATTAATTCACTTAAGTTAGTAGAAGATGAAGTAGAAGGAATTGGATTTGCAATTCCAATTGATGAAGCAATGGTATATGTTGAAAAACTTGAAAAAGGAAAGAATATAGAAAGACCTATGCTTGGTGTAACATTATTAAATACAACTGATAGTTATGAACTTTATTTATCTGGTATAATTTTACCAAAGAATGCACCTGAAGGAATTGTTGTTGGTGGTGTTACTGATGATTCTCCAGCTAGTCGTGCAGGTTTAGAAAAAGGTGATATAATCACTAAACTAGGTGATAAAGAAGTAGAATCAAGAGCAGAATTAAGATATCAATTATATAAATATAATATAGGTGATACTGTAAAAATAACTTATTACAGAGATGGAAATGAAAAAACTGTAGATGTTACATTAGATAAATCTTTACAATAAAATTAATGAGAGTGCTGATTAAGATCAGTGCTCTTTTAAAGACATTTATGAATTTTACATTTTATATTGTACTTTTCTAAAATATTTGATAATAAGAGAATGTAATAGAAAAGAAAAACACTGTAAGAGTAGATACTTGCTTTTATATGAGAACACTCAATATACCAAATAGGTTATAGATATTGTTAATGTCTTATAATACAAGAAATTAATCAAGGTTATAATCTTATTATAAATTCTCAAATTAATTGCTTAATTATTAGATTGTTTCCTTTTTTAATTTTATATTGATGTTTTAAATAAGTTTCAATTAAATTATTGATTTTTTTTAAAATGTGCTATAATTAAATTAGAAGTTTTAATTTATAATGGAGGTTTTTATATGACAAAAATTAGTGTAATAGTTCCTGTTTATAATGCAGAAAAATATTTAAAAACATGTATTTCATCTATTGCAAATCAAACATTAAAGGATATTGAAATTATTGCAGTAAATGATGGATCAACAGATAGAAGTCTAGATTTACTGGATAAATTATCAAATAAATATAAAGGTAAACTTAAAATTTTTAACAAAGAAAATGGTGGTGCAGGTTCAGCAAGAAATATTGGTATAGAAAATTCTAGTGGTGAATTTATAAAATTTGTAGATGCAGACGACTATTTAAAATTAGATATTTTAGAAAAAATGTATACAATTGCAAAAGAAAATAATGTTTCTTTAGTTAGAGGCAACTATCAAACGATTATTGGACCTTTTAAAATGCAAGACAAGTGCAGTTGGAGTAATATATTAGGCAATCAAGTTATAAACGTTAGGGAAAATAAAGACTACATTGTTACCGAAACTCCTGGTATAGGAAATAAACTAATAAAAAGAGAGTTAATTGGTGATTTAAGATTTCCAGAAAAGACTAAATGGGAAGATTTGGCAATCATGCCTGTGGTAGTTGCTAGTAGTGAAAAACTATTTCACATGGACGAACCTATATATAATTATAGGGTTAATATGAATACTACAATAAAAGACTTTATTAATAAAGTACCTAATATTTTAGATATAATAAAATGTGTCGAAAATATAGAAGATAAAATGAAGGAAAGAGGATTATCCGAAGAATACAAAAAGCAAATAGAGGATTTATATATTTTACATACTTTATTTAGAATTGAAAATGCTATGCTTTGGGTTAATTTTCCACATTCTAAAAAAGAAATTGTAATAAGTTCTTTAATAGGAATACTAGATGCAAAATATCCTAATTGGCAAGAAAATAAAATTGTAGAAAGATACAAAAATAATAATGGACTGTTTAATTTTGATATGAGGAGATTACCTAAATTTATAAAAAATGAATATAGAAACGTAGATAGAGATAGTGCTATAGAAAACATAGGCAAAAGTTTCAAGTAAATTCAAAAAAATATTATAAGCAATTATACAATGAATGAGTAAACAATTATGCTGAAAAATTTTTGAATTTATTATATATAGATGTGGCTACAAATAAGAGCATTATAAAATCACACGATGTAAAGGATAATGAAATATCTTGAAAGAATGCAAAAGGCACATAAATTGTAAAATATACTGAATTTTTGGTATGTATATACATATTTTTGTGTCTAAAATTGTCAAAAAAGGTGAAAAAGGGAAAAAAAATAAAAAAAAGGAAAAAAAAGAGTTGACAAGGGAAGAAGTGTG
>CANRKE010000076.1 GCA_947631135.1 uncultured Bacilli bacterium
CCACCAGGTTATGCACTTATAAGTGCATATGGTGGAAAATATAATAATATTAGTAGAATGATTGATACTCCTAAAACAGGAACTTGGGTACAAGTACCACTCATAGAAAATATGTACAATATAAATATTATTGATTCTAAAGAAAATTCTATTACATTAGAACAAGATGGTGTTTATGAAATAAATTACTTTATTAATGTAACTCCAAATAAAACAGTTACTTTAACAGTAATGATACGTGATAATACAGTAATGATGCCAGAAACAGTTTTAACTAAACAAGTTAGTGCAAATGAAAATGTTAGTCTTAATGGAAATACTATTGTTGAATTATCAGCAGGTCATACATTAGATATGCAACTATCTGTAACAGAAGATAATGTATCAATCAATTTTGGACCAGGAATCACAGCTTCTTTAAACGTAAAAAAATTAGATGAAGCAGAATAAACATTTATAAATAAAAATTAGTAACTATACTCTTTAAATAACTATAGTTACTAATTTTCTTAATTTTCACTGTTATCATTATTTTTTAATAACTTTATTAAGCTAGAAGTACCACCAGCACCCATTGTTGCCATAAAACATAGAATAAGAGAATTCAGAAAATTTGGTTCTAATTTTGTAAAATAACAAATAAAAGAACTAATTAAAGCAATAATAACATTTTGAATTGGAATATATTTATTAGGAATTCTATCCCACTTAATTTTGGTAAATGCACCTAAAATATATGTTATTAAAGCAACAACGATAATATATGTTATCTGCACTTATATTTTTCCCTCCTTAATTAATTTTTCCCATCTATCATGAACATACGAATTACCACCAAGAGTTGTATATCTATCAAATAGTTCATATGCATTCTGCTTTTGTATTTGTGTTTTATGATTACCCTGTTCAATATCATTTATAAAATTAACTAAAATCATTTTTATTAATTGTAATTCTATATTATTACGTCCAGTAGTTGATACTTCTTCTAAATGATCAATTTTTTCATTAATAGGACTTAACACTTTTGAAATAAATTTCTTTGAAAAAGCTATTATACTAGCAATTGCCCCTATAATAACACTAAATAAAGTTATTATACCAGCTATTTGTCCTAAGGATAAACTTTCCATTTATTTTCCTTCTTTCCCCTTATCTACTTTAATTTATGAATTAAATAAATATTTATATATAACATTTGTATCAATATGACAATATAAAAAAGTAATACTATTAAAATATTACTTACATTCAACTATATAATACTTACATCTTCTATATTTATATCTTTCATTTTCTGAATTATTAAAAATATTGCAATCCTTCCATTCAATCTTATATTTATTATTTCCTAAATTAATTATATATTTATTATTGCCAGTAGGCTTCTCAATAATACCAGTAATTTCTTCAGTATTACCTCTAAAATATTTATATATATCAATACCAACATCACTAATTTGATTACCACTATAAAATGGTCTACCTCTTCCCATACTCCATACCAATGTTAAACAATAAGTTCTATCAAACTTTTTCTGATCCACTAACTCTTGCATAAATCTAATATCTTTAATGAAACTAAACATTTGTTCAGGATATTGTCTATTTAATGGAAATTTTAATTCAATTGCAAATCTTTTTGTATTATCTTTTTTATATATACAGATATCAATTTCTTTCTTTAAATGTTCATTATATAAAGAATAAGGATTATATAAAACTTTAAAATGCTTTTTTGCATTTCTTTCAAATTCAATTTTATAATCTAAATAATCCTCACAATTTTCTTTAAATGTAATTCTAAAATAAAAACCAAGTTCATGTTGAAAACTAAATTCATTATATATTTCATATTCATTATCACATAAATATTTAAAAAATCCCTTTATTAATTTATTAAAATTTTCTTTTTTATTAAAATATTCTTCTACCTTCATATAATATATCACCTACTAAGAATTATAATATATAAATATTATTCGGTCAATCAAGAAAATACATAAAAACAATTACAAAAATATTAAAAACATGATATATTAATATAATGGAGATGATTAATTTGGAAAATATAATAGAAGTAGATATTGTTAGTACAGAATTTTTATATGAAAAATATAATAATAAATTAATATCAAAAGAATTATTAGATTATATTATTAATAATTATAACTATAATAAAAAAGATAATATAAAAATAGTTATCAACAATAAAACAGGAGAAAAAAATATAATACCACTAATTAAAAATTCTATAAAAAATGAATACTATTCAAAAATAAAAGATCATAAAAATAATAATATGATACAATTCATATATTTTATTATAGGAACAATATTTTTAATAGGTTCAATATTAATTGGAAAAAGTGCGATAATCAACGAATTATTACTTATTGGTGGATGGGTATTAATTTGGGAAAGTATTGAAATAGAAATGTTTGCAGATTATGATAACAGAATAAAAAGAAAAAAATTAAAAAAATTATTAAATTGTGAAATCATAGAAAAAAAGGTACAATAAATACCTTTAATTAAATAATTTAAATGCAGTAGATGGTCCTAATATACCGTCTACATTTAATTTATTTGAACTTTGAAATGATTTTACAGCAGACAACATACCAGATCCAAAACTTCCATCAAAACCATTTGGGTCATAATTCTTTTTATATAGAAAAGCTTGAGAAATTCTTGTTATATTACCTTTAGTACCAATTTTAAGATTTAAAAAAGCTTTTTTTGATGCATTTCCAAATATACCATCTATATTTAATTTTGACTTATATTGTTTATTCATTTCAGATTGTAGTGCCATAATCAAATGTTTTTTTGTATCATTTCCAAATTTATTATCCTCATCAATTCTACCTAAATTAGATGCATAATTTGTATTATACCAAACTTGTATATTTTTAAATATATCATTATTATCTAATCTACTATCTTCTACTGTATTATTTGTAGAATTATTTAATTTGGATTTAATCTTATTTAGAAATCTATCCCATCCTAATTCTAAAGTTCTATGTGGACAATTTTTTTTCATATAATCTTGGTGTTTTGTTACTTTATCAATACCCCAATTATATCTTTTTAAGATATCTACTATTAAATCAACTGCATTATCTTCTGCTTTTAAAAATCTATCTCCACCTGATTTAGAGTAACATATTTCAATTGCAATACCTTCCCTATTACCTTTTCCATTAGCACCATCACCTGCATGCCAACCTATTCTATTTTCAGGTAAACCTTGTACTATTTCTTTATCATCAACTGCATAATGGTAACTAACTTGTGCACCATTACTTTTATCTCTCAACATATATTTTATTTCACTATCTGCAGATGCATCATTAGCTGTATTATGTACTACAATTCTTGTTGGCTTCATTGTATATGGACTTTTCCAACTATACAATGATTCTGGTAATAAATTTTTTCTTATATTTACCATGTAATCACCTCTTTTCAATATATAATATGAACATATTAAAAAGCAGATAATTTCTTTAGCACAATTTATTAACTCAATATTGTAAACTTACTTTAATTATATTTTATGTACAACTTACACACTTTTTTTAATTTAGAACAAAAAAATACAAACAATATAAATGTTTGTACTATATAAATATTTTTTTTATTTATTTACATATGGTATTAACCCAATAAATCTTGCCCTTTGAATTTCTTTTCTTATAACTCTTTGATGTTCTAAACAAGTACCTGTCATTCTTCTTGGTAATATTCTACCTGTTTCACCAATATATTTTTTAATTATATCAGATTTATAATCTACTGGTTTATTCATACAAAGTGCACATACTTTTCTTCTTTTTCTATTATGTATTTCTGCCACTTTTATCCCTCCTTTTTACTAGAATGGTAAATCATCATCGTTTATTTCTACACTGCTATCAAAATTTGCAAATGGATCTTCAGCTTCAATATCCGTTGTCATAGGTTGTTCTTCTGTTGGTTCTGGTGGAATATCATTAGGATTAAAATTATCCATAGCATCTCCACTACCTACTCTATTTTGTGATTGTGAACGAGATTCTAGGAATTGTACGTTATCAGCAACTACTTCTGTAACATATACTCTTTTTCCATCAGCTCCTTCATAATTTCTAGTTTGTATTCTTCCTTCGATAGCAACTAAACTACCTTTACCAATATATTTTTTTACATTTTCAGCTTGTTTTCTCCATACAATAACATTTATAAAATCTGCTTCTCTTTCACCATTTTGATTAGTGAAATTTCTATTTACTGCAACAGTAAAGTTAGCAACTGGAATGTTACTTGATGGATATCTTAAATCTGGATCTCTTGTTAATCTACCTATTAATACAACTTTATTCATGTTAATACCTCTTCCTTATACTATTTATCTAAGTTAATAATTAAATGACGAACTACATCTTCACTAATAAGTGCTAATCTATCAAATTCTTTGATAGCCTTATCGTCTTTTGCTTCAAGATTAATTAAGAAATAGAACCCACTCTTAAATTTTTTAATTTCATAAGCAAATTGTTTTTGTCCTAAAGCTTCATTTTTAGTTATATTCGCACCCATATCTGTAAGTACCTTAACAAAGCTTTCATGAACTTCTTTAACTTTAGCTTCTTCTAAAGTAGGTTTAATAATATACATTATTTCATATCTTGTCATATAGACACCTCCCTTTGGTCATTCGGCTTAATAAATAAGCAAGGAGTAAAAACTTACTCGACTATTAGTATAGCAAACAATTTAAAATAAGTAAAGAATCAAATTCCAAAAAAATTAAAAAATTAGTTTCATTTCAACAAATAGTATGAATTTTATGTTATAATCGTTATTAGATTGGATTTGATAAGATGAAAAAAATAAATTATATATTAATTTTTATAATGAGTTTCTTCTTGTTTACTACTAATATATATGCAGAAAATTTTGAATTAAACAGTGAAAAAGCAATTTTATACAATCTAAATGATAACGAAGTTTTATTTGAAAAAAAATCAGATGTAAAAACAAGTATTGCAAGTTTAACTAAAATAATGACTGCTATTGTAGCAATTGAAAATATAGATGACTTTGATGAGGTCTTAACTGTAAAAAAAGAAGATTTAGAAGGTTTGATCGAAGCACACGCATCTACTGCAGGTTATAAAGAGGGAGATAAAGCAACATATGAAGATTTATTGTATGGATTACTCTTACCAAGTGGTGCTGATGCAGCAAATGTTTTAGCTAATAA
>CANRKE010000077.1 GCA_947631135.1 uncultured Bacilli bacterium
TTTTACTAAACAGATATCTTTAAAATTTAATATTTTTCTTAATATGATATATGAAATACTAATTGTTATTACTCCATTTATAACAGCACCATATGTTTCAAGAGTATTGCAACCAGAAGGAGTAGGTATTAATAGTTATGTTACATCTCTTTCATCTTATTTTATACTTTTTGCTTCTCTTGGAACAGCAAGCTATGGAAAACGTATAATTGCAAGTTTAAGAAATAATAAAGAAGAATACTCAAAAGCCTTTTGGGAAATTGAGTTAATTTCTATATTTACTACTGGAATTTGTTTGTTTTTATGGATAATTTTGTCATTACTATATACTACTTATACACCTTATATGCTTATTTTAAGTTTTACTATTGTTGCAACTTTGTTTGATGTGAGTTGGTTATATGGTGGATTAGAAAAATTTCAATATACGGTTTCTGTTAATTCAATATGTAAAATTGTTTCTGTTTTATGTATTTTTTTATTTATAAAAGGAAAAAATGATGTACTTTTATATACTACTATCTTATCTTTATCAACTTTTATAGGTACAGTGACAATGTGGATATTTTTACCTAAACAAGTTATAAAAACCAAAATAGAATTTAATTCTATAAAAAAACACTTAAAAGGTACTATAGTTTATTGGATTCCTGCTGTTGCTACAAGTATATATACATTATTAGATAAAGTATTAATTGGAATAATAACTACTAGTGATGCTGAAAATGGTTATTATGAACAAGCTACAAAAATTATAAACATAATAAAATCTGTATGTTTTGGAGCTATAAATGGTGTTGTAATGTCAAGAGCAAGTTTTTTATTTTCGCAAAATGATAGAAATAAACTTATTGAATTAAGAGATAATACATACCATTTAACAAGTTTCTTATCAGTTGGGGCTTGTTTTGGATTATTGGGAACTGCAAACATTTTTGTTCCTATATTTTTTGGGAATGGATATTCTCCTGTTGTTACATTATTATATATTTTAGCACCTGTTATTATTATTATATGTATAAGCGGGGCTTTAAATAATATTTATTATATAGCTGGTGGAAATATGAAAAAAGCAACAAAGTTAGTTTTAATAGGCTCTACTGTAAATTTAGTTCTTAATATCATATTAATAAATAAGTGGGGTTCTTTTGGAGCTGCTATTTCTACTATTATAGCAGAAAGTGTTGTTACTATATTATTTGTAAATGGTACGAAGGGATTTATAAAATGGTTAGATATATTTAATTTATTTATAAAAAAAATAATAGCTGGTATATTAATGTTGTGTGTAATATTAGCTTTTAATAAAATATTTGTTAATATAATAAATAAATATTTTTTATTGATGTTAGAAGTATTATGTGGTACATGTATATATTGTTTGTTATTAATTATATTAAAAGATGCATCATTTTCAATAGCCAAAAAATTTTTAGTTAATAAAATATTTAAAAGAAATGGGGAAATTATTAATGAGTAATGTTGCTTTTGCATGTCCTCTATACGATATGAAAAATCATTTTGAATTAGCATTTAATTTATATAAAAGTAAAGTAGAAAATGAAATACAAAATGATTTTTACTTTATTTTTAGTAATGAGGAACAAAAAGATAAATTTGAAAAAATTATTAAAGCAGAATTTCCTAATAATGATTTAAAATATATTGTTATTCCAAATGAAATTAATAGATATAAAGCTAAAGCTGTAAGTAAAAAATTTTATGCTTTAGAAAAATTAATGTATAAATATAAATATATAATATTAACAGATTGTGAATCATTATTTATAAAAAAATGTAATTTCGATAATTTAGCAGAAGAAATTTGGAATAATAAAACAATACTTAATGCAAATAAATCACCCAATGTTTATTTTACTATGAGCAAATGTTATAAAATTATGGGAATATACAATAATAAAAAATTAAAAAAAGATACTAAAAATTATAAATATAATTTTTGGTTTAATGAAATACAAGTTTATAAATGTGAATATTTACCAGATTTTTTTAAATGGTTAGAATTACATAATAAAGATAAAATATATGATACATATGAGTGTTTTGAATATTATGTGTTTTATGCTTATTTGTTATTAGAAAAAGATATACATATGAATAAATACAATTATGAATCTTGGGGAGGTATAAACGAAGTTTTATATTTATTTCCAATTGAAGAACAAAAAGAAATTATAAAAAATATGAATTTGCATTGGACTTCATCAAAAGAAGCTATAAATGAAAATACAGTTATGTTATTTCATTTAGATAGATCAAAAGATAAAAATACTTCTTTACGTATTACAAAAAAATTAAAACTATATTATTTTTTTCAAAAAATAAAAAATAAAATAAAGGATTTATTAAATTATGATTAAATTAATTATACCTTCAGCTCAAATTGTACCAAAAGAACTTCAAAATTTAGGTAAATTACCTGCAATTATATATCCAATAAATGAAAACATAGTATTTAACTATTTATATAAACAATATTCAAAAAAATGCGATATAGAAATTCTTTGTTATGAAAATGCTGAAAAAGTTCATAAAAAATTAAATAAGTTTGATGATATAAAAATAACAGATATTCCAACATTAGATGATTTGGCTCATACTATATATTATGGTTTAAATCACAATGGTCCAGCTATTATTAATTTTGGTGATACTATTGTTATGGATAACATTTATGAAGAGCAAAGTGATAGTTTTTATTATGCTACAGATTATGTTTCAGACAAATGGACTTATTTTAATATAAAAAATGGTGAACTTAATAGTATTTATGATAAAACAGCATTAAAAAACGATGATTTTAAAAAAAGAAAATTATTTGTAGGTGTATTTTATATATCTGATTCTAAATGTTTAAAAGAATGTTTGGATAAAGTATTTATGGATAGGAATAATTCTATAACTGCTTTTTATCAAGCACTTGTAATGTATAGTAAAATACATCATCTTAAAGCAATAGAAACCAATAATTGGTTTGATATTGGTCACGCAGATAAATATACAAATACAAATCTTGAAGTAAAAGCAAGAGAATTTAACCACATAGATATTGATAAAAATAGAGGTATTTTAACAAAATACAGTGAAAATAAGGATAAATTTATTGGTGAAATTAAATGGTATTTAAAATTGCCTGCAGATATTGAATATATTAGCCCTAGAATATTTAACTATAATTTAGAATATAATGAACCATATGTAAGTATGGAATATTATACTTATCATACTGTTCATGAGTTATTTTTAAATAGTGATTTAGAAATTTATCAATGGAAAATGATTTTTGAGCGTATTAAATTTATTTATTGTGATATGAAAAGATATAAAGTTAACGACAAAAATATTATACCATCATTAGAAGATATGTATCTCAGAAAAACAATTCAAAGATTTGAAAAATTAAAAAAAGATAAAAGATTTCAAAAGTATTTTGATAATCCAATTAAAGTAAATGGAATATATTATAAATCGTTAAATTCTATTATAGAAATATTAGAAAAAATAATTCCAGAGTTACTTTATGATGTCAAAGAATTTAATATTATACATGGTGATTTATGTTTTTCTAATATGTTAATTGATAATAATTTTTCATTTATTAAAGTAATAGATCCTCGTGGTAAATTTGGAAGTTTTGATATTTATGGTGATTCGAGATATGAAATGGCAAAATTACTCCATAGTGTTGATGGAAAATATGATTATATAATTAAAGATTTATTTGATTTGGAATATAATAATAATACAATAAATTTTTCTATACAAAATAAAGATAGAAATTTTGATTTATATCAAGTATTTATGGATGTGTTTAAAAATGAAATAGGTAATGACTTAAAGAAAATTGAATTAATAGAAGCATTATTATTTTTAAGTATGATTCCACTTCATAATGAAAACTTTAATCATCAGTTAGTAATGCTTGGAACTGGGTTAGAAATTTTAAATAGAGTAGTAAATATTGAAGAGAAGTAGGTGTTACAATGTTTGAAGATTATTCATTTATTTTTGACATAGATGGAACATTATGTCCAATAAAGAAAAAAGATGAGAAATATGAAGATATAGTTCCATATTCTAATATGATAGAGAAGCTTCGTTATTATCATGACAATGGAGCAAAAATTGTTTTATATACATCACGTAATATGAATTCATATAATGGAAATATAGGATTAATTAATAAAAATACAGCAAAAATTTTATTGGAATGGTTAGAAAAATGGAATATACCTTATGATGAAATTCTATATGGTAAGCCTTGGCCTGGTCATAAAGGTTTTTATGTTGATGATAGAACAATTAGACCAGATGAGTTTTTAAATTGTAATGTAGAAGAATTAGATAAAATATGTAATAAATCAAAGGAGAAATCTAAATAATGAAAAAAATGACAATAATTATAACAATGGCAGGAATTGGGTCTCGCTTTCGTAAAGCAGGATACGAATGTCCTAAGTATATGATTGAAGCAAAAGGAAAAACGCTTTTTGAATGGTCTATGGATAGCTTAATTGGATATAATAAATATGTTTCTAAATATATATTTGTGGTTAGAAAAGAAGATAATACAAAAGAATTTATTAATGAAAAAATGAGAAAATATAACATTGATAATATTGAAATTGTTGAAATTGATAAATTAACAGATGGACAAGCTACAACATGTATGCTTGCAATTCCTTATTGTAATTTACAAGATCCTATTATGATATATAATATTGATACATATGTAGAACCTAATGAAATGCAATTTAAAGATATATTTGGAGACGGACATATTCCTTGTTTTCACGCTGATGGAGATCATTGGAGCTTTGTAAAACTTGATGAAAAAGGAAAAGCAATTGAAGTAAGAGAAAAAGAAAGAATTTCAGATAATTGTACACTTGGTGCATACTATTTTTCATCAGCAGAATTATATAAGAAATTATATGAAGAATATTATAAAGATGATACAAAAATAGAAAAAAATGAAAAGTATATAGCTCCATTATATAATTTTATGATTGAAAAAGGTATGTTAGTAACTATATCTATAGTAAATAATAAAAAAGTACATGTTTTAGGAACACCAGAAGAATTACAAGTCTTTTTAAATGAAAAATAAATATATAAATAAAATAAAAAAATAATTATTATTTTTTAAATAACTTATTAAAAAATTATCATATTTCTTTCATATTTTATTGAAAATTACCACTTTGTGGTTGACA
>CANRKE010000078.1 GCA_947631135.1 uncultured Bacilli bacterium
TCAGCATTTAATAGTGGAGTAATTTCAACTAATTCATTTGTAATATTACCAGTTGCTGGATCAATTATACTATATGTACCTTGCGATAAAAATGAAAATGGATATTGATTATTTATTTGTATTTTACCTAACAAACTAAATAATGAACTAACTGCAAGTGTAATAATAATTAATAGTATAATGACTGTTATTGGATTTAACAGATTTTTTTTCTTCTTTCTCCTATCCATTAAAACACCTCAACTTTCTTTAATTTCTTATTAAAGTCAATTCTTGTAAGCATTATTGTTCTATTACAATTTAAACATTTGATTTTAATATCTGTTCCTACTCTTATTATCTCCCATTTATTAGACCCACAAGGATGTTGTTTTCTCATTACGACAATAGAGCCTAATTTATAATCTTTATTTTCCATGATGCACCTCCAATTGTGGATATGGTATTTTTATGTTATTTTCATCAAAACATTTTTTAACACGTCTTAATATTTCTCTTTCAACATTATATTTATTTTTATATTTTACTTCAACAGAAATTCTATATATTACTGATGATGAATCCAACTCATTAATACCAAGTAGTTTTACTTCACTATTTATATTTTTCAAATTCCTACTCATATTATTACATAATTCATTCAAAACGTCAAATACTTTATCTATATCTTCTTCATAAGCAACACTTACATCTACTAATGCCAAAAAGTTATTTTTACTATAATTAATTACTTCTGTTATATTTCTATTTGAAATTATTTTAACTTCACCAGTTAAATTCGTAATTCTCGTACTTTTAAATCCTAGGAATGTAACTTCTCCAAGAAAATCACCAATACTAACTATATCACCTATAGAAAATTGATTTTCTAATACAATGAATATACCAGCAAAAAAATCTTTTAATGAATCTTGTAATGATAAAGCAAGTACAGCTGAGAATACACCTAATCCTGCAATTATACTTGAAACTTTAAATCCAAAAAAATCAAGAACAACAATAATTCCAATAACAATTAATATATATTTTACTAAATTTTTAAATAAAACTTTAATAGTATTAACTTTTTTTGTATCAATATTTACTTTGTTTTTTCTATGTATAAGTACTTTATTAAGTATTGCTTTAAAAGAAAAGTATATTACAAATAGTAAAAGTAATATAATTACAGTTCTAAGTGTATCTGCACTAAATATTTTTTCTAACATAATCAATTAATTTTAACATTCAATATTTCTAAAATTCTATCTAGATCTTTAGCTGAAGTGAATGATATTTCTAATTTCTTTTCAGTAATTTTTACTTTACTACCCAATTTTTCTTTTAAATAATCTTCTACATATACATATGGTCTTGATTTTGATTTTTTAGCTTTACTTACAGGACTAGATTTAGTAAATGTATTATTATTTGATGTTAATTCTTCAATATCACGTACACTTAATTTTTCATCTACTATTCTATTTGCAAGTTCTATCATTTTATTTTTATCTTCTAATTTGCTTAATACTCTTGCATGTCCCATTGTTATCTTCTTAGTATTAATCATTGACTTAATTTCTGATGGAAGTCTTAATAATCCTAGCATATTTGTTATATGACTTCTACTTTTCCCCATTCTTCTAGCCAATTCTTCTTGTGTTATATTTAATTTTTCTAATAGTTCACTATATCCATTTGCTTCTTCTATTGCAGATAGATTTTCACGTTGTAAATTTTCTAATAGAGCTATTTGCATCATATCAGCATCATCAAAATCTCTAATTATTGCAGGTATTTTTTTAAGGCCTGCCTTTGTACTTGCACGAACTCTTCTTTCACCAGCAACAATTTCATATCCTTTAATGCTTTTTTTAATTATTATTGGTTGAAAAACACCATGTTCTTTAATAGATTCAGCAAGTTCATCTATTGCGTCTTCATCAAAATATAATCTTGGTTGATATGGATTGCTTCTTAATTCTGAAAGTGGAACACTAACTATTTCATCTTTACTAGTTTCTAATACTATTTTTTCTTCTATTTGATCAAAATTTAAACTTTCATTACTAAATAGTTGTTCCAAACCTTTTCCTAAGGCTCTACGCTTTTGTTCCATTTCTATCAATTACCTCCTTAGCTAAATTAATATATGCTTCTGTCCCTCTACTTTTAGGATCATAAGCAATTATTGGCTTACCATGTGATGGTGCTTCAGTAAGTCTAATAAGTCTTGGAATAATTGTATCATATACTCTTTCTTTAAAGTAGCTTCTTATATCTTCTACTACTTCTAATCCCAAGTTAGTTCTTGAATCTAACATTGTTAATAATACACCTTCAATATCTAAATCTGGATTTAAGTTTCTTTGTGCTAACATTATACTATTTAATAATTGCATAATTCCTTCTAATGCAAAGAACTCACATTGTACTGGTATTATAACAGAGTCAGATGCAGTAAGTGCATTAGTGGTAAGTATTCCAAGTGATGGTGGACAATCAATTAATATAAAATCATAATAATCTTTTATTTGTCCAATACTTTTCTTTAATTGAGCACCTCGTGAAAATCCTGTATCAGTCCTACTTTTTTCAATTAATTCTAAATCTACACCAGCTAAATTTATTGTTGCTGGAATAATATGTAAATTTTTGAATTTAGTTTTAACTATTGACTTTTGTATTGGAGCATCACCTATTAATACATTATATATACTACAGTCAATATCTCCTTTATTAATTCCTACACCTGTAGTTGTATTACCTTGAGGATCTAAGTCTATTAAAAGCACTTTTTTCCCTAAATATCCTAATGATGCTGATAAATTAATACTTGTTGTTGTTTTACCAACTCCACCTTTTTGATTAACCATTGAAATTACTTTACCCATAATTAACACCTCTTTGGATTATCTGCATATATCATTGTACCAAATATTTATAATTTTTTAAATAATTTTATGATATTTTATATATATTTTTCTATCATTTATTTTTTATATTTGTTCTCTTCTTTATTTTATGGGAATAAAAAAACTTCCTAATGTTTTTTACTAGGAAATTTATTTTTAATACTCAGCTTGAAACAAAGGGGATGATTCATCATTTGATTCAATTATGGTATTTCCATCGTAGGTTTTAATCTCTGGTAAAGTTATAGGTTCATATTCAGCACTTGATTTAATGCTTCCATCAGTGTTTATAAGTCTAACTATTCTTTTATTTTTATAATCTATATAATCTCTTGTATCATCTACACTTCTTAATGGGTCATGTCCAGATATATCTATTGTTATGTTTTGAATGTTCTCGTTTTTTCTTAATATTATTCTTGAATAGTATGTTTCTGTATTTGGTATATTGTTCTGATTATCGAAAATTAATATTTTTGCATATTTTATACCTCTTCTAAATTTGTTATATATATCATAATTTTTTTCAATTTCGTCAATTGGAGAAATTCCCTGTATTATTTTATTATAACACGTATATTCTGTTGATAATTGCTTATTATATGAAAGTAACGGATTTGGATTAAAACCACCATATGTAGATTTTCTACTTATATATGTTCCTTTTTTAATTGTTCCATGATCCCATGGTTCATTTAATTTTATTCTATTATTTTCTTTATCTACATTTTCTGTTATATACATATTTAACCATGCATTTTGTGAATATGTTCCTATTGGATAAGTATAACCTGTTGAATCTGTATAATTCCAAAAAATTAACCCCTTTGTACCTAAATCATAATTTGAAATATCATTTAAATATATATATTCATCTCCGTCATTTAAATCTTTAGTTAAATATGTTATTGTATTATTTGCATAATATGTATTTCTTTGATAAATTTCTTTATCATCAATATCATAATCATATGTTCCAAATATATATATTGCATCTGTTCCATTATTTTTTGAACATATATTCATATAATAATAATTATTTATAATTGAAATATTATTAACTTTTATTTCCTCTCGCCTATCGCTAATTTTATTAAAACTACCCAAACTTTTATATTTTTCATCGTTATATGCTAACTGAGAAAAATTTGTATTATTGCCTAATTCACCTAATCCATTATCTACTAAATTTTGTGATACAGTAATATTTATTGTTTTATTATCACCTACATTTTTTCCATCAGTAGTATTTCCATATATCTTTAGATCTTCTAAATTACCATTAGTTGTATTAGATATTACTGTTATTTCATCTTTTGGCGATTTAGCTAATTTTTGTCTTGCTTCTATTTGTATTTTAAAATTTCCACTTCTATTTAACATATAACTTTGATCTACATTATTAGAATTTTCTATCCATAATTGTAGTTTATATTTTTTTACTTCTTTACTATCTATTCCTATACTTCTTTTCAAGTAATCTTTTGTGTTAGCTAGTTCATGGAAATTGCCTTCATTTATTAATTCATCATTACTTAATAATTTCCATTTAAAGTTTTCATCTTTTAGAGCTAGAGGTAGATCTATATCAACAAGTTTAATATCATAATATGAATAACTATTTCCTTTATTTTCTACACTAAAATTAAATACACTAGATTTTTCTTCTACCTCATCATTATTAATCGGAAGTAAATTATCAATTGTTAATTCTCCGCCATCAATATATTCTACATCAAGATTACCTAGTTTTGTTGAATTATTGCTAGTTCCTGTGTTAAAGAACATTGCATAGCTTACAACAAGTATTCCTATTATTACTACTATAATAGATATTATTACTACATTTTTTACTATTTTCTTCTTATCCAAATTAAAACACCTACCTTATCCTAAGGTAAGTTATTAGGTCTTATAAATATTATTGACCCCCCCCAACACGAACATATGTTTGTACATATTTTTTATGGAGAGGACCTACCTTTTTTTATTACAACCCCATTTTATCAAATATTTTTATTTTTATCAATATTATACATAGTTGATTATTACAAAATTTATAAAAAAGATTGGTAGAAAAACATCTATCAATCTTTTAATAATTATTTCATTAATGCATCTTTAAGTTCATCTTTACTCATTTTTGTATATCCTTTAATACCATTTAATTTTGCAAGATCTCTTAATTCGTCTAATGACATTTCCTCAACAGTTCTAGAAACATCATCATCTTCATTAGGCATTTTACCATTTTCAACTAAATAATCAATTTGTTCTTTAGTCAATGTTTCATATTCTAATAAAGTATT
>CANRKE010000079.1 GCA_947631135.1 uncultured Bacilli bacterium
TTCCCTAATACTTCGCAGATACTTACGCGTATAGTGGACTTTCACCACTTAGCTATATGCCATGCCTGGCGCACAAATAAAAAGAGCCCAATGTAAGGCTCTTTAATAATTATTTAGTTCTTCCTGTTAATCTATATCCATCATTTAATAAACTTGTATCATTGTTTGATGTAGAATATTTTGTCTTAGTTGATTTATATGAATATTGATATTTAGTAACTCTATTATATGTAACTTCATCCCAAGATATAGTGAATTTAATAGGTGCTAAATATTGATAATCGCTATCATAAACATTTTGATTATATATTTGGAAATCAATTCTATATCTATTATTTTGCTTTTGTAAGCTACTATAATTAAATGTGAAGGATCCTACAGCATGATTTTGTTCATCCTCGTTACTTATTATACCATCATCATATGGTGTTGAACATCCATATCCTACCATTTGAATTACACATGAATATCTGTTTCTTTTGTATGTTTCTATGTCACTTCTTGATGTAAATCTTATAGGTAATGAAGTCATCCTTACATTTCTAGCATTAGATGGTATATTATTGATCCATAATCCATATGAGTATGAAGGTTCTCTACCGAAGAACCAGCTTATTGTTCTATATGTATAATTTTTTCTGTTAGTTGATTCATCATTTACTGTTTTTTGGTTTATTATTTTGACATTACTACCTGTTTTATATTGTGTTGTCCAAGTATAATCAGGATCCCATACAGTTTTAACATATTCGTATTGAACATTATTAACTTTTTGCCATTGAGCATACAATGTTATATCACTATATAACGGTGTATTAAAGTTAAATTTATAATTACAATTTTCATCATTTGATACTGTACTCCAACATTTAAATGTATATCCACTTCTAGATGTTGCAGGTTCATATGCAGTGCTACCAACATTTACAGTTTGTGAATTAACATTTGTTCCACCTTGTGCATTAAAATAAGCAGTTACTTTTCTATTATTATCATTGTTAGGATTATTACCACTATTAGAGTCTACATATACTGTAGTTGTAGTATTTTTACCTGGTGTAGGTACATAAGTTGTAGTATTTTTAGTTACAGTGTTTTGATTACTTGTAGAACCAGTTGTAGATCTCTTAATACTTGATGATGCACTTGAAGTAATATTATTACAAGTTCCTGATGGACATATATTATTACATCCAATTATTTCGTTAATATAATCTTTCTTATTATTACATGATAAATAAACTCTCATATTGTATTCTTTATCATTAGTCTTAGTAACTTCAACATAAGACTCATCGGCATTACATGCATTACCTTCTTCGTCTGTAAATTCCAATAATAATTTCTTACTTAACATTTCCTTAAGAGATATTTTAACTTTATCCCCAGCTTTATTAGGTAATCTATCAGTAGTAAAATATGATCTACCAGCATCTTTCATACTATTAATATTAGAGTTAAAGATTTGTTTATAAAGTGGATCTAAAACTTCTTTATCAACATTTACTTTAACGTCATCAAGATTAACTTTTGGTGCTGGATATAGCCATATAAATAAGAATAAAAATAGGAAAAAGTATAGCAATTTTATTATTAAATCTTTTATAAACGAATTTTTCTTTTCTTCTTCGTACATAAAACATTCCCCCTTCAAAATTAACGATTATATTTTATCACATTTTTTTACATTTGTCAACTTTTAACGATATATTTTATTTCTTTTCCTTTAACCTAACTATAGTTTGACCTCTGTTAAAATATGTTGTTTTGTATTCTAACACAAATTTATGTCTTTGTAAAGTATTATATACTTCTTTTCTTACAATATCTTTTCCAATACCATGAATTATAATAATTTCTTTATTTTTAAGCTTTATATTATCATTTATAAAATCTAATACTGCAATTCTTGCACTTTCTCTATCAAGTCCATGCAAATCAATAGTTGGTATATTTGCTAAAAAAGGATCAACAAAATATTTTTTCATCTAAAAAATACCATATATAATATAAATATTATAAGTATTAATGAAACTATTATTTCATTTATTCTAGATGATTTTTCTTTATTGTTATTAATTCCTACTAACATTGATAAACATATACCACCAACTAATCCACCAATATGTGCAGCATTATCTATTCCAGTAGAAATAAAACCAATAAGTAAATTAATAATTATTACAGGTATAATTTGAGATTTAATGACATCACCTAAGTACATTCTATAATGATATCCAAAATATAGTAATGCACCTAAAAGTCCAAATATTGCTCCACTTGCACCAACACTCCATGATTTAGTAAATAATATTGAAAATAATGATCCAAATACTCCACTTAAAATATATACAAATCCATATTTTATTCTACCATAAAAATTCTCTATTTGTGGTCCAATTATATACAGTGCATACATATTGAATAATATATGGAAAACACTTCCATGTAAAAACATGCTAGTAATTAACCTAAAATACTCATGATTTTTTAAAACATATTCAGGATGAAGCCCAAAATGGTATATCATAAAGTCTTGACCTAATATAAATTGTATAAGAAAAACTAATACGTTTATTATTATTAATATAGTTGTCATATATGGTCTTTCAGATCTAAAAACTTTTTTTGTTGCATCACTTTTTTCTTTATTTGATATTGAAATTTCATTACCAATAGTTTTAAATAATTCATAACCCTTTTCTTTTTTATCTAATGAAATACTTATATCATTAAAATATTTTTTAATTAATGGTATATTTTTAATATCTGTATCTTCATCTATTTTAATAAATGACAAATTTTTAGCATCATCTAAATTTACATTATCATTAATATCTGTATATATTGTTAACGTCTTTATTTTAAAACTGAATGTTCTTTTTTTTATTTGTTTTAAAACAAAATTTATTTTATTCTTATCAAATTCAAATTGTTCTGAATTATGTATATGATTGCTAACAATTCTTACTATCTGATAATCTTCTTTCATATTTTCAAACCAAATTTCATCATTTATTCCTTGTAATATTACTGGATTATATTTTTTAATAGTCAAAAAATAGTGCATTAATTTCATGACAGTTTCATTCTGCACCTCTACTCTTGCGTCCATAATGTTCCTCCTTCGTAATATAAAATAAAAAACCCATACAGGGTTTGTTATCATTATGGTCGGGAAGACAGGATTTGAACCTGCAACCACCTGGTCCCAAACCAGGTGCTCTACCAAGTTGAGCCACTTCCCGATAATGGTGCGCTCGAAGGGATTCGAACCCCTGACCTTTTGGTTCGTAGCCAAACACTCTATCCAGCTGAGCTACGAGCGCATGCTACAATTTAAATAATAAATTATAAACAATGTACAAACTAATAAATTTCTTCTTCAGTACGCATATAATAATACCATATTTTTTTGAATTTGTGAACACTTTTTAATTATTTTTTTAAAATATTTATAACAATAGTTGTTATACAATTATATTATATGAAAATTTTATATTATTTTCATTATAAATATAATGAAAAGTTATAAAGCATATGATTAACCTTATAACTTTTATATATTAATTACTTTTGTTTTGATATACTTTTCTAAATACTTTTGCTTCGTTTATATGTTCTAATGCAATATCTAATTCTCTAGATTGTGCATACCCTGTTAACCCTTGTGATTTTTTATAACTTTTTTCATAATCATCTAAAACAGAGTCAATAATTCCTTCTGATCCTTTATTTGTTAATTCAATTATATTTTTATTAACATTATTAACATTATTAACATTATTGTTATTAACTTTATTTTTATATATATATTCAAGAATATAATTTGCTAAAGCATAATGCCCAGATGTTGATACGTGAAAATTATTTTCACTACTATTGTAAGTTTTTCCTACATTTTCAGTATTTATATATGTAATATTATATTGTTTACATAATTCAGATAATTTTTCATTATATGCAACTATAAGTTCTCTAAATATATTCATTCCTTCTATTTCTAATGATTTGGGAATATAAGCTCCTAATGAATATATATCTGCCTTTGGATTAATATTTAGAATATTATCATAATTTTTTTCAATACCATCTATTACGGTATTTAATGTTTTAGGATCTTTTGCTTTTTCTAATGTATAATAATAATTTGGCTTTTTATCTCTTGCTTTATATTCGCCTTTTATCGCAAAAGGATTTGATCCAACTTCCCTCATAAGATTATTTACACCACTAGAATACACTACTATTGGTTCATAAGCTTTTTTTAAAGATGTGGATAATTTTATATTTTTATCATCCTTTTTTGGAGAATAAATTAATCTATAAACGTTACCAATTTGTCCTAAGAATTGTGGTAATTTAATATCCTTCATGACTTTTTCTAAGGCATTAACTGCACTATATATTTGTGATAATTTTATTTCTTCTACTGTTAGATTATTTTTTAAAAAATAGTCTATGTGTTCTGTTTTATTCATAGTAAGTGAGAATGCATTAATAACTTTTGGAGAAAATTCCTCACATGTTAAAACAAAAGCTAAATATTCTAATAATCCCTTCTTAAAAAAAGTGCTAGTAGTATTAACTCCCTGTGAATCATTAAAACCTAAAATTAATAATCCATTATTTTTATAATATTCTATTATCTTTTCAATTTTTTTATTATCAAATATAATTTTATTCATCTAAATCCCCCCTGAAATGCGTATATTATATCATTAAAATACAGTTTTGTCAAATTTATATTTACGTGGATAGTGTAAAATGATTTCGGGCACAAAAAAAGTGAAAACCTGCTATAATATAATTAACATAAAATAGAAAGAAGG
>CANRKE010000080.1 GCA_947631135.1 uncultured Bacilli bacterium
GACACATTTTTATAATCCTCTATTATTTTATCAATTTTTTTCAAGTAAGAATCTGGGGATATAATATCAGAATTTTGGGATGCACCTATATAGTTTAGTCTACCAAAACATAATTTTAAGTTTCTATCTTTAACAAATTTTAAAATACTAGAAATATCATTATCATTAATATTATCTTTGTTTAATGTGTAATTTATCAATATTTTAATATTCGGATACTCTTTAATGATTGTATCTATATTATCAGTAACAATTTTATATGTTCCTGTTTTTCCACATAACTTATCATGTGTTTTTTCTTTTCCGTGTAAAGATATACCAATGATATTAACATATTTTAGTAATTCAATATTATCAAATAAATGAACTCCATTTGTAACTAAGGTTTGTTCAAAACCTAAATTATAACCGTATCTAAGTAAATCTTCAATATTTTTATATAATAATGGTTCTCCACCTGTATAGTTAATAGATGTTACTCCAAATCTTTTTAATTTTTTTAACAACTCTTTCGCATTTTTCAAAGGCATACTATTAATTTTTTCTTTAAATTGAGAACAAAATGAACAATGTAAATCACATATACCAGTTATTTTTAGATAGACACAAACTGGGTATGAAATTGTATTTAAAGAATACTTATAATCTAAATTTACTGATTCTAAAAATGCTTTCATTTTTTCGCCTTTTTGTCAACCACAATAATACGACATTGAGTCATATCAGGCCGTAATTCTTTAATATAAATATTATTTTTTTTAAAAATAGACAATATCTTTTTCAACATAATTCAAAATCACTACTATACCTTTCTTTCTTAGCGACTATTATACTATATATTTTTTTAATTTTCAATATTATTATATTTTTTTTAATATTTTTCTGAATTCTCAAAGTAAAAGCAATTTTTAATAAGCTAGTTGCTTTTACTTTAAGAATTCACCATTTTTTTTACAAATTCAATTAATATGAACTATCAAAGTAATATTCATTGTCATTATATGAATTATCATCAGGAATATCAATCAAGCTTTCAAATGGTGTTCCAGCTAATTTTTCTTTTATATTTTTAAGTATATTTTCTCCATAATCATCAGGTAATGAATTAGAATCTATTGCTTTACTACTATCTATAGTATCAAGTTCTTTACCAAATTCTACCGTATGTTTATCTGTTAAACTTATATTATAATCTTCCATAGATAATGAAACATTTAGATTATATGTACTTTTATCTTTTTCATTATTACTTTCTAAATCAATACTTCCATTTATTATATTCTTATCTATATTAAAATCATAATTTATTAATATTTTATTATCATTTTCTTTATTATAATTAATATTAGCTATTCTTTGACCGGCATTATTTAACTCTATTAAATAATTATTATCTTTTTTCTTATTGATTATTACTTCTGCACTTTGATAGTTAATTGTATAAATATTATTATCTACTAATAATTCAAATTTATTACTATCATCATTTATATTATATATTTCATATTTTACAATTCTATTTTTGTTTACATATATATTAAATGCAACATTATAATCACTTCCTTCAACTTTATAATTATCAAATTGTTTTTTTATTTCTTCCTTACTTGAACTTGAAGCTTTTGAAAGAATATCTAAAATTCTATCATCTGATTTATATGTATTAACAATGTTATTTAGTATTTTTTTATCTTTTTCTTTATCTAAAATATATGATATTTTTTTAACATTTGTTTCCTTATTAGAAATCATTATTTTATCTCTACTTGTTGTAAAATCTTTATCATCTAATGAATTAATTATACTATCTTTAGTTTTCATTAAAATATAATTTAAATCATCACTACTAATTTCTTTGTTTTCAGAATCATCACTTTCTGTGATATTAACAATATCTTTAAAACTAATTATATCTGAAAAAATTGTATTAGATTTTAAATATAATAATTCTTTTTCTATATACGTATATAAATCAATTAATGTTTTAGAATTATCAGCTAGACCAGCTCCTAATTGCACTTTTTTATTTTTGTAATCTATTCCAAAATTATAATTTAATTTATAGTTTTTGTATTCTTCAAATCCTGGCATATTTGAATCAAGTGTTAATTCCCCGTCAATAATACTCGTTTCATTTAAATATCTACTATTATCATATTTATCTGTTATTTCTTTACCTTTTTCATAAATATTATTTATTATGTTAGTATAATATTGTTTAGGCGTCATACCAAAAAACACATTATAGCTAACATATAAAATAAGTGCAGATATTAATATTATTAATATAGTAAATAAAGGTATTAAATTTTTAGTTTTTTTATCTCTTAAAATATTTTCACTATTATCCATTCTTACTCCTCCACTCTATTTTAGAATATCATACTTTTTTGTCAAAATCAATTAATAAATTAAAAATTAGTAAATGGTTTACACTTACTAATTTACTATATTACAAATACTATAATTTTATTCTAATATTTTGTTGTTCTATCTTTAAAATACTTACCAGAACCAACTGCAGGGAAATTTACAAATGTTCTTGGGTTAAATGATTTGTTTTGTACTTGACCATATGTTGTATTAAGTCCATTTGACATCATAAAGTGAACATGTTCACCAGTTGAACATCCATCCCATGGTGTATAACCAGGATCCCCATATGGATTACCACCCATTACACCAAGTATTGTATCTTTTGTAACTGTTTGTCCTACACTTACTGATACACTTTTCATATGAGCATATGCTGTTGTATAATATTTACCACTAATATTGTGTTGTATTATTACATAGTTTCCTCCACATGAGTTTGAGTTTCTATTTTCTACACCAACAACCTTACCTGATGCTGATGCATAAATATATTGGAAAGTTCTGCCTCCAGATATATCTGTTGCATAATGCATTTTAGTATATCCGTATAAATCTATATTTCTGTATCCATATTCACTTGATACATATCCATATGTTGTTGGTCTATAGAATACTGTATCATATGGTAATTGATTGCTTAAACATGATGTAATATCTTGCGAATCATTTTTACATATTTTAGAATAGTAATTAATAGTTTCTTTCAATGTACGTATTTCACTTGATTTATCAACTTGAATTTCTGCAATACTAGATAATGATGCATTATATGAACTTATCTTTTTTTCAAATTCTTTAATCTTAACTTCTAGATTTTTTTGTTTTTCTTCTAGATTTTTTTGTAATTTTTTACTTTCTTCTACCTTATTATTCATATCATCAATTAGTTGATCATTATATTCACTAATTTCTTCTGCAATAGAAGTTCTATGTATTAAATCTGTCATACTTTCAGATCCAAATATATAATCTAGATAACTGATATCACCATCTGTTAATTGTACAGCTTTCATAAGTTCTTTTATTTGTAATTGTTTTTCATCTATTTCTTCATTTAAATCTTGTATTTTTTTCCCAGCTGCAGTAATATCTTTTTGAGCTTGATCAATTGCTTTTTGCGAAGCTACTATTTCTTTATTAGAATAATCTATGTTATTTTTAATTGTGTTTTGTTGATTTTTATTTTCATTATATTCTTTTTCTGCTTGTGCAAGTTCACTTTTTAATTGTCCTAAAGTTTTCGCACTAGTTTTAGTTGGCAAAATTGTAATTGATATACATAAAACAATAATCAATAATAATATTTTTCTACTTTTTCTTATCATATTTTTAAATACTTCCTTACTGCTCTATAACTTCCAAACATACCAACTAAAACACCTATTAATACCAATATACCACAAATATTATATACATATGGATATGGTTTTATCATTTTTAATATAGGAGTAAATAACTGTCCATCAAAATACTTATATAATGAATTATATCCATATATTGTAATTGCTACTGGAATAATTGATCCTAATAATCCAAGTACAAATCCTTCAACAACAAATGGAAACTTAACAGTTATATTACTAGCTCCAACTAATCTCATTATTTCTATTTCTCTTCTTCTTGAGAAAATTGTTAGCTTTATTGTATTTCCTATTAAGAATGCAGTTACAATTATTAAACCTATAACAATAACTATCATTCCTCTTTGTATACCTTTAAATATGGTAACCATTTTTTCAACCATTCCTTCACCATATTTAACTGAATCAACTTTTTCCATACTTTCTATTTCTTTTGCTGTCTTTCCTATCTTTTCTATATCTTTTACTTTTACAAATAATTCATCGTGAAGTGGATTATTATCATCGCTCCACGTACTTACTATATTAGAATATACATCACTTTCTTTAGCTAATTCTTCTTTTTTACTTTGTTTCGTTATTATTTCAACAGATTCAACATTATTTATATTTTTTACTTGATCACTTAGTGAGTTTAGTTCTTCTTCTGTTGTTTGATTATTTATAAATGTTACTATTGTAACATCATCTTCTATAGACTTAGTTGCTTTTTCTACATTATTTGTTAACATTATTGATGCTGATACTAAAATTAGGGTAACTACTATACATGATATAGATGCGATACTCAAACTAAAATTTCTAAATACACTTTTAAATGCATCTCTAAAATATCTTGGTAACATTCTAAATATTTTCATTACTATAAGTCCCTTCCTTGTAATCATTAATAATTTGACCTTGATCTATATGTATTACCCTTTTCTTCATTTTATTTACTATATCTCTATCATGTGTCGCCATTACTATTGTAGTACCAAGTTTTCTATTAATGTTATTTAATACTTTCATTATTTCTAAGCTAGTTACTGGATCTAGATTTCCAGTAGGTTCATC
>CANRKE010000081.1 GCA_947631135.1 uncultured Bacilli bacterium
TTTTTTTATTAACAAAAAAAATTAAAAATTTATGCTCATTAATTTACAAATATTTATAAAAATGATACAATCTAATTGTGAGATACTTGATAGAAATGGAGGATTCTACTAATTATTTTAGTAGATAATTAATAATGGAAGATATAATATTATTATGTAATGAATTTTTTAGTAAATATGTTGATTTTACACATACAGTTGAAATAAATAAAGAAAATTCTAGCCGTTTGAGTGACGTAGAATTCATCATAGCAGATAAATCAAATAAAATAAAATATGATTATGATAATAATGCTATTATCATATCTAGAGAATTTATTAATAATAAGAATTTTAAATTTGAATTTTATAAAACATTATTAAATTTAATTGCCACAAAAAAAGAAAATAACGTAGATATTGTTGGTATATCATATTCAAATAAAAACAAAATTAAAAATGAGCAATTTAATAATATGTTATCAAGCTATATATGTAATGCTATTACTGGTGAAGATATAAATGATATAGGAAGAGTATTTATGCCAAAAATTGAAAGGTTGATAAAACCACATGAACTTGTAAATATATATTTGAATAATGATCTACTTACTCTAACATCCCGTTTTAGTGAATATGGAATAGACTTTGATGAATTATCAAAAAATATTGATATTTTGTATAAAAATTATGGAAATTCAAGTGATATCGGCACAATAATTGATAAAATGCTTATAGATGGAATAATAAAAAAAGATGTTAATAATAATGCAATTACTGATTATTCTAACATAGAAATTACTAAAGGAGTAGTTGTTGATCAACTTGGATTTGAAGGTATTGAACACAATAAAACATATTATTATAATTCTATTAAAAATCATTTAATTAACAATAATCCTGCAAAAACTTTTTGATTTTTCTTGAATTTTTTTTAATACTGATATATATTATTTATAAGGAGGGGATTTTTAATGATATATCCATCAATTGATAAACTTTTAACTATAGTTGATTCCAAGTATGAACTAGTGCATATATCAGCACGTCGTGCTACACAAATGGAAGAAACAGAATTTTTTCAAATGAAGGAAAATGAATATGTTTCATCTAAAGGAATAGGTAGGGCTTTAGAAGAATTATGTCAAGGATTAATAAAAGTAGAAAAATAAAAGAAATGACTTAGAGGGGGGATTTTTTAGGTCATTTCTTTCTTTATTTGTAAGTTTTTTACTTACATTTTATTATATACTTTTAAAGAAAAAATTAATAATTATAAAATCTAAATTTTTTTTATTTTTTCTATTGATGAAAAAAAATTAGAGTGATATATTGATATAGGGATGTGGTTTCATGAAAATAACAAAATTTATTAAAAAAAGTAAATCAAAATATAAATTAATTTTAGATGATAATAATTCGATTACTTTAAATGAAGAAGTAGTAATTAATAATAATTTATTAGTTAATACATATATAGATAAAGATACATTAAATCATTTAATGTATGAAGATATGATAGAAAATATATTATCTAAATGTATAAATTATATTTCTGTACGAATGAGAAGTAAAAAAGAAATGTTGAATTATATAAATAAAAAAACAGATGATTCAATTATTAGAAATACTATAATAGATAAATTAATTAATATGGGTTATATAAATGATGAAATGTTTGCTAAAAGTTATATAAATGATAAAATTAATTTAACTAATTACGGACCATATAAAATTAAAAATGAATTAAAAAAGAATGATATTGATGAAAATACAATAGATAAATATATAAATCAAATTGATGAAGAGATAACAAAAAATAAAATCAACAAATTAATTGAAAGAAGTATTAAAAATAATAATAAATATTCAAAAAATATGCTTATATCAAAAATATTAATTAAATTAGTTGGACTTGGTTATGATAGAAATCAAATAAATAATCAATTAAACCAATTTGTTATTGAAACTAATTATGACATTTTAAAACATGAATATGAAAAAACATTAATTAAATTAAAAGATAAATATACTGGATATGATCTCGAAAATAAAATAAAAGAAAAATTATTACAAAAGGGATATACGTATGATGATATAAATAAAGTATTAGTTTAGGAGTGAGCATTATGAACTACAACTCAAATAAAGCTAAATTATTTGTAGTATCCAATAATTATAAAAATAAATTACTTAAAAATGTTAAGTTTAATAATATAAAATATATATCAAAAGAAGAACTTAAAAAAAAGTTCTATTTTGATTATGATTACAAATCAATTAAGTTTTTAATGAATAAATATAATATAAAATATGATAATGCTAAATTATATTTAACTAAAATGTATGATATAGATAGTATTAAAAGCGATGAAAATATATTTAAATTAATTAAAAAAATGAAAAATGAACTAATAGAAAATAAATTATTAATATATGATGAAACTTTTACATTTTATTTAAAAAATGTTGATGTAATAGTTGATGGTTATGATGTTTTAGATAAATCTGATATAAAGTTGTTTGAAGAAATAAAAAAAATAACAAATTTAGAAATAAGAAAAAATAATATTTATAATAATACAAAAAAAATTGATGTATATGAATTTAATAATATAGAAGATGAAGTGTTATTTTTATGTAATAATATTATAGATTTATTAAATAATAATATAGATATAAATAATATATTTATAACAAATTATTCTAATGAATATCAAAATATCATTAAAAAGATATTTAATATGTATAATATACCAATAAATATAAATAGTGAAGATAATATATTAAATACTAATATAGGTAATTATATAATATCTTTATTAGATTGTGATACAGAGTGTGACAATATATATGAAAACATATTAAAATATTTAGATAAGAATAATATTAATTTAAATATTTATAAAAGTATTATTGATATTTGTAATAAATATTTTATTTCAAAATATTTAGATAAGTATGATATTATATGCATTAAAGAAGAATTAAAAAATATAAAAGTAAATAATATAAAATATAAAAATGCAATAAATATAATAGAATATAGAGATAATATAATAGATGATAATGCGTATGTGTTTTTTATAAATTTTAATCAAGGAATGTCACCACTTATATTTAAAAATGAAGATTTATATAGTGATGATATACGAATTAAAAGTGGTTTGAGTACATCACAAGAGTTGAATAAATTAGAAAAAGATGCACTAATACAAAAATTATATTCAATTAAAAATTTAAAACTATCATATAAATTAAGTAGTAATTTTGAAGATTATTATAAATCAGTATTAGTTGATGAACTCGATATGAATATTATTAGAAATTATAAAATTAAATATAATTATTCTAATTCATACAATAAATATTTATTATGTAAAAAATTAGATGAGTTAGTAAAATATGGAACACTTAATACAAATTTAAATGAATTATATGTAACATATCCCGAATATCAGTACTTAGAATATGATAATTCATATAATAAAATTAATAAAGATAATTTAAAAAAATATATAGATAATAAATTGATATTATCATATACCAATTTAGATAATTATAATCGATGCTCATTTAGATATTATATAAATAATATTTTAAAATTAAATAAAATAGATAATAAATTTAAAATTATAATAGGTAATTTATATCATTCTTTATTGTCTGTTGCATTTAAAGATAATTTTAATTTCGATAAATGTTTTAATGAATACATAGAAACTTTAGATATTAATGTAAAAGAAAAGTTTTTTCTTAATAATTTAAAACAAGATATAATTGATACTATTGAAACGATTAATTACCAAGATAAATTTTCAGAATTAGATGAACAACTATATGAGGAAAAAGTATTCATAAAAAATAAAATAGATAATGTTGATATTACATTTATGGGTGTTGTTGATAAAGTAAAATATAAATTAGAAAATAATAATGTGTATGTTGCCATTATTGATTATAAAACAGGTGAACCTAAAATAAATTTAGATTATTCGAAATATGGTATTAATATGCAACTTCCAGTATATTTATATCTAGCAAAAAATATTAAGAAATTTAAAAATTATAATATAAATTATGTTGGATTTTATTTACAAAAAATATGTAATAATTTATCTAATGATGGAATAAACGAAAAAATAAATTCATTAAAATTACAAGGATATACAAATTCTAATGAAGATATAATTAAAAAATTAGATAATAATTATGCTAATAGTCAAGTTATTAAAGGAATGAAATTAACAAATAGTGGTTTTTATAGATATGCTAAATTATTAAATAATAATCAAATAAATGAACTTATAAATTTGGTTGATAAAAATATTAATAAAAATATTATAGATATATTAGAGGCTAATTTTGATATTAATCCAAAAAAAATTAATAATATTAATGTTGGCTGTGAGTATTGCAATTTTAAGGATATTTGTTTTAAAAAAGAAAGTGATATTAAAAATATAAATAATGTAGAATATAAAGATTTTCTTGGAGTAGGTGAATAATTATGTATGAAATATTAGATGATTATATATCTTATATAGAGGACATAAGAAATTATAGTGACAATACAGCTAATAGCTATTATGATGATATAAAAGAATTTATAA
>CANRKE010000082.1 GCA_947631135.1 uncultured Bacilli bacterium
CCTTCTTTCTATTTTATGTTAATTATATTATAGCAGGTTTTCACTTTTTTTGTGCCCGAAATCATTTTACACTATCCGAACATATATCTGATTGACTAAATTTAATATTCATGGTATCATTGATATATATTCATATGAATATTTGAGGTGAAATAATGAAAAGAAAAAAACATAGTAATGTAAAAAAATATATTGCCCTATTTTGTGGGTGTGTAATTACTGTTACATTATCAAGTGCAGTAGTAATTAATTCAAGAATAAATGAAGAAGATGATAATGTAATAACTAAAACTTCATATACTAATTATTCATTCAGCAATGTATATACTTATGATGAAGTACCAAAATATATAGCTGTTGTTCCTGAGTTAACAGTTGATATTAAGAAGAAAGAAACACTTGAAAAACAAGAACAAAACAAAAAAGAGCTTGAAGAAAAAGCAAGATTAGAAGAAGAACAAAAGAAAAAGGAACAAGAAGAATTAGAAAGACAAAAACTAGAAGAAGAAAAAAGAATTCGTGAAGAAGAAGAAAGAAAGAAAAAAGAAGAAGAAGCAAAAAAAATAGTATATGATAACATGACTATAGAACAATTAACAGAAAAATTAAATAAATCATTAAAATCAACAGTTGCTGGTTATGGTAATTTATTTGCATCTTATTCATTAGAAAAAGGTGTAGATCCATATATTGCAACAGCAATTATGCTTCATGAAACAGGTTGTAATTCAAAGTGTAGTGAACTTGTAGTAAAATGCAACAATGTTGGAGGAATAAAAGGATCACCTAGATGTGGTAGTGGAACATATAAATCATACGAAACATTAGATGATGGAATTCGTGGATTTATAGATACATTAAGTGATGGATATTTTTCAAAAGGAATGAATACTCCAGAATCTATAGTAAAAAAATACACAGGGCATAACAACACAAACTGGACTACAAATGTAAATAATTATATTGAAAAAATAAAGGCACAATAAATGTTGTGCTTTTTAACTTATATAATTTAATATTTTTTCACAAAAAATACAAAATATTATGTATAATAGTAATTGGTGATACAAATGAATATATTAGTTGTAGATGATGAAGTTTTAATAAGAAATGTAATAAAAGAATATTTATTACTTGAAGGGTATTCAATATTTGAGGCTGATAATGGAGAAAGTGCATTAGAAATTATTGATAAAAATAATATAGATTTAATAGTGATGGACATAATGATGCCTAATTTAGATGGATTTTCTGCTTGTAAAGAAATAAGAAAAAATAAAAATATTCCTATAATAGTGTTGTCAGCTCGTACTGAGGAATTTGATAAATTATATGGTTTTGAAATAGGCATTGATGATTACATTACAAAACCATTTAGTCCAAAAGAATTAATTGCTAGAATTAAAGCAATACTTAAACGCAATAATAAACTTATAGATGAATATAGATTTAATGATTTAGTTATAAATAATACATCAAGAATAGTAAAAATAGAAAATAATGAAATTAAATTAACACCAAAAGAATATGATTTACTATTATATTTAATTCAAAATAAAGATATCGCACTATCTAGAGAGAACTTATTAAGTAATGTATGGGGATATGATTTCTTCGGTGATGAAAGAACTGTTGATACACATATAAAAATGCTTAGAAATAATTTAGGAAAATATAGAAAATATATTGTTACAGTAAGAGGATTTGGATATAAATTTACATATGAAAAATAAATCATTAAGATTAAATATCTTTATATATCTATTTATATTTTCCATATTAATTCTATCATTTCTATGGTTATTTCAAGTAATTTTTTTAGACAGTTATTATAAATATAAGAAAACTAATGAAGTAGAAAGAACAGTTAAAAATATAATTAATAAATATGATAGTAATAATTTATATGAACTTTTAGATAATATTTCATATACTAAAGGAATGTGTATAGAAGCAATAAAATCTAATGAAAACATTTATTTTACAAATAATTTTAATAATGTATGTAAAAATCAAGGTATTGATAAATTAAAAGTTTTACAATATATGAATAGTAACTTTGAAGTAGGTAATTATGCCAATATAAGTGAAAATGATGAAAAAAATATAATATATGCAATGAAATTGAGTGATGATATTTATGTATTTATTACTGAATCACTAATACCTATAGATTCTACAGTTAATATACTATCTAGTCAACTAATAATAGTTACAATAATTGTTTTATTTTTATCACTTATAATTGCTTATTTTATATCTAATAAAATTTCAAGTCCTATAATTAAAATAAATGAAAAATCTAAAGAAATGGAAAAAGGAAAATATAATATAGTATTTGATTCTAATACAGAAATAAAAGAAATAAAAGAATTAGAAAAAACTTTATCTTCTACAGCACAAGAATTAAATAAGACAGAAGAATTAAGAAGAGAATTGATGGCAAATGTAAGTCATGATTTAAAAACACCACTAACAATGATAAAAGCTTATTCAGAAATGTCTAGAGATATAAATATTAATGATAAAAATAAATTATGTGAAAATTTAAATATTATTATTGATGAAGCTGATAGATTAAATATTTTAGTAAATGATATATTAGATTTATCTAAAATACAGTCTAATACAATTAAATTAGAATATGAAGAATTTGATTTGATTGAGTTGATAAAACATATAATACAAAAATTTAAAATACTTGAAGATATGGAAGAATATAAGTTTATATTTGAAACAAAATATAATAAATTATATGTTAATTGTGATAAAAGAAGAATTGAGCAAGTAATATATAATCTTATAAATAATGCAATAAATTATACTGGTGATGATAATAAGATTATTATAAGTGTAGTTGAAGAGGATTATAGTTACAAAATATGTATTAAAGATACAGGAAAGGGAATTAAAAAGAAAGATTTAATGTATATTTGGGATAAATATTACAAAACAGATAAACTACATAAAAGGAATATGGTAGGTACTGGATTAGGATTATCAATAGTCAAAAATATACTTGAAATGCATGATTTTAAGTATGGAGTAGATACTAGTAATAAAGGAACAATATTTTATTTTAAGATACCTAAATAATAAAGGAGATAATAAAATGGGAAAAGTTATTATAATTGGTTGTGGAAAAGTTGGATTAACATATGCATACTCTCTTATCAACACTAAAATGAATATCAGTGAAATTATATTAATTGATAGGGATAAAGAAAAATTAATTGGTGATTATTTAGATTTATCTCATTCAGTTTATTATGGAGAAAATAAAGTAAGCATTAAAATAGGAGATTATAGTGATATTAATGGAGCTGATATCATTTGTATTACTGCAGGTATTCCACAAGGTAAAAATAAATCTAGATTAGATGATATAAATGGTACTAAAGATATTTTTATTGACATAACTAATAATATTAAAAAATATAATTTTAACGGTATATTTTTAATAGCAAGTAATCCTAATGATGTTATGTGTTATGCAATATACAAATACCTAAATTATGATCCATATAAAATAATTGGTAGTGGTGTAAGTTTAGATACATCAAGATTAATAGATATTTTATCAAAAAAATGTAATACTAAAGTAGATTCTATAAGTGGATATGTTTTAGGGGAACATGGAAAAAGTGCGTTTGCACTATGGAATGAAACATTTATTGAAGATAAAAATATTAATAATATATTAGATAATAATGAATTAGATGATGCAATAAAATATGTTCATAATGTAAGCAATGAAATAGTTAAATATAAAAATGCAACTTATTATGGTGTTTCTACATGCTTAACTAGGATAACTAAAAGTATACTTGATAATCAAAGCTTTATTATGCCTCTATCATGTTATGATAAAACAAATGATGTATTTATTGGAAATGTTGCTGAAATAGATAAAACTGGAATAAAGAGATTAATTGAAAAAAATTTAACAGATAATGAAAAAGAATTATATAAAAACTCTGTTAATATAATAAAGGAATATAATAAAAAATTGTAATATTGCTTTACAAATAACAGAAATTATGATAATATTTATTATGTAATACGGGCCTGTTTTGTTTTCGACAGGAATATAAGAGCTCTTGTTGCAAGTCGTAGGTATGCGTTAAATCCAACAAAATTAAAAATAAACGGAAAAGATAATTATAACTATATGCCTTCTTTTGCCTAATTTGGCAGGCATATGCTTCTACTAATACTTTTCTCACAAGTATTTTTAGAGGCTCATAATAGTGAGATATATTATTCTAGTGTCTTTATAGGATAATGAATTTTAAAAGACTTACTAATAGATTGGTTGTTGATTTCTAATATCTATTAGGAAATAATTAAATCAACTAAACTTGTAGATACAATTGTGGTTATATTCTTGGACAGGGGTTAAACTCCCCTCAGGTCCACCAGATTGATAGGAAACTCGAAAATTACGAGCTGAATATAAAAACTACTCTCAAAATTAAATTGAAAGTAGTTTTGTTTGTGCGCCAGGCATGGCATATAGCTAAGTGGTGAAAGTCCACTATACGCGTAAGTATCTGCGAAGTATTAGGGAA
>CANRKE010000083.1 GCA_947631135.1 uncultured Bacilli bacterium
AAAAAAATTAAATTTTTTAAAAATCAGAGTTTTGAGTTCAAAAAATAGCAAATTATCTACAAAAATTATTTTTTTGAAAATAATTTGATTATTTCTGTATACAAAACTTGTTTTTTTGCTATTTTTAGCCATTTGACAGATGTTTTTAATTGTGTTAATATGGCTTCATTCATTGCACAGGGAGGTTGATATAAGACAATGAGCGAAAACAAAAAAAACGAAAAAAGATTTGTAAAAGATTTCTTAAAACTTAGTAGAAAAAAGAATAGAAATAGGGAGGATTATAATAAATTATTTTTAAAATATCCTAATTATAGGTTACCTTGTTATATAGATTCTTTATTTAAAGAATTATTTAAAATAAGAAGCTATACAGCAAAAGTACTATCATATTTTATTGATTTGGATTATGAATATATTAAAGATAATATGATAGAATCTGATACTGAAGTAAAAATAGTTAATGTAATGCAAAGAAAGAGTATTGCTGATAAAGTAATTATAATAGATAATTATACGATACTATTAGAATGTAATATGAGAAAATCAAAAGAATTAACAAATAAAAATATTAATACATACAATGGAGTAAGTTATACAATGATAGATAAGGGGGATAAAATAGGAAACAAAAAATTTATAATGATATCATTTGATAATTACGATCAGTATGGATTAGGTAGAATGATATATTCTAGCTATATAAAAGAAGATACAAATGGGAAAAAGGAAAGTAAAAATTATAAAATATATCATGTAAATCTTGATAAGATTCGTAATATATTATATAATACAGATGATATTACAAAATTAAATGAAAAGACAAGGATATTAGGATATATAGTAAATATAAATAAAGAGTTATTTAGAAAGTTAGGAGAGGATGAAAATATGTATGAAGCAAGTCAAATAATAAGAGAAGCAAATGATGTATTAGAAAGTAAAACACTAGAACTAGGAGATATATTTGATAAATCATATAATGCATATTCAATAAGTATATATGAAGATGGTGAAAAAAATGGAATAGCAAAAGGACGTGCATCTGGTTTAATCGAAGGACGCAATAGTGGCTTAATTGAAGGAGAAAATAGGGCAAATACAAATACAGCTATAGAAATGTTAAAAGATAATATGCCAATAGAAAAGATAATACAATTTACAAGTTTAAGTAAATCAAAGATTAAGCAATTAGAAAAACAAATATCCTTTAAGTAATAAAATATTAGTTAATCAAAAATATTGTACTACATATTAAAACATATAATGATAATACTATAATTGAATCATAAGCAAGTTACTAAAATAACTTGTTTTATTTTTTAAATATTTTATTTAATAATATTGTAATTTATTAAAAAAAATGTATAATGAATTTATGAGGTGGTTATGATGGATTTGTTTAGACCAGATATGTATTATAAAAGTATATATGATATTAATTATATGAAATTAAAAAAAGATGGAATTAAATGTTTATTATTTGATTTGGACAATACTATTGTTCCTCCACATGAATCAAAGCCAAACAGAAAGATACATGATTTATTTGATAATTTAAAAGAACAAGATTTTAAAGTCATAATAATGAGTAATAGTCCCAAAAAAAGATTATCTCCATTTAAAGATGAACTTATAATTGATTGTTCTGCAATAAGTATGAAACCACTTAAGAAAAAGTTTAATAAAATATTAAAACAATATAAATTTGATTTAAGTCAAACTGCTATTATTGGTGACCAATTAATAACTGATGTGTTTGGAGGAAATAGAATTGGAATAACTACAATATTAGTAAATCCAATTAGTAAAAAAGATTTTAAAATAACATCAATTAATAGAAAATTAGAAAAGATAATAGAAGCCAAATTAGATAAAAGAAGCCTCTTTAAAAGAGGTGAATACTATGATTAAAAAATGTAGTGGATGTGGAAGTATATTACAAAATAATAATCCAGATAAAGATGGATATGTAAAAGATATAGATTCTTCTAAATTATGTATGAGATGCTTTAAAATGATAAATTATGGTGATTATAGTTTATCTAATAAAAATAGTGATGAATTTATAAATATCATTAAAAATATTAATAAAACAAATTCACTTGTACTTTATCTAGTGGATTTATTTACACTTAATAATAATATAAATATAATAAATAAATATTTAAATAATAGAACTATATTAGTAATGACAAAAAGAGATATATTACCTAAATCATTTAAGGATAACAAATTGGATCTTTATGTTAAAAATTTAAATACTAATAAAAACATTGTAGATACTATTATTATTAGTGCTAAAAAAGATTATAATTTAGATAGATTAATGAATATGATTTATAAATATAAGACAGATAACAAAGTATATTTAGTAGGTGAAACTAATAGTGGAAAATCAACTCTTGTAAATAAAATAATTAAAAATTATACAGATAGTGAAGATATGATAACAACCTCACTTATGCCCTCAACAACACTTGATACAATAGAAATTAAATTGGATGATGAACTGATGCTTGTAGATACACCAGGAATAATTAATAAAAATAGTATAATAAATTATATTGATGTAAAAACAATTAAAAAAATTACACCTAAAAATGAAATAAAACCAAAAACATTTCAAATAAAAAGTGGTAAATCAATTATTATAGATGATATTGCTAGGCTTAATTATATTAATGGAGATAAAAATAGTTTTACTGTTTATGTATCAAATAATTTAGAAGTTGAACAAATGAATAATGAAACAAGAATAGATAATTATAAAGATTATATGTATTATGACTTCAATGTACCAAATAACAGTGATATAGTAATAACTGGTTTAGGTTATATAAAAGTAATTAAAAGTTGTAAAGTTAGATTATATATAAATAATAATACAGAAGTATATATTAGAGATAGTATTATTTAAAATAAAAATGTAAACAAATCATTTTTATTTTATTTTTTAGCACTTGCATATTGACATTGCTAAAACATAGTATTATAATATAGTTGTCACTTGGAAAAAGAAAGTGCTAGGGGTGATTAAATTGCTTAGTGAAAGAAGTAGTAATGTATTAAAAATGATAGTTGAAGAATATATTAAAAGTGCAAAACCAATTAGTTCCTCATCTATTAGTGATACATTAAAATGTTCGAGTGCAACTGTAAGAAATATTATGGCAGATCTTGAAAGTAAAGGTTATATCGAAAAAACGCATATCTCATCTGGTAGAGTACCAAGTGAGGCTGGATATCGTTATTATGTAGATAACCTTATGAAACCTAAAGAAATGACTGGTGAAGATATGTTAAATCTTCAAACAATATTTTCAAACAATAATTTACAACTTAGTGATGCAATAAGTAAGAGTTTGGAAATTATATCTGAAATGACCAATTATACATCAGTAATTTTAGGAAGTAGTGCGAATGAAAATTTACTTAAAAAAGTTGAGATTATGCCACTTAGTGATAATAATATTATCGCACTTATAATTACAGATAGAGGGCATGTTGAACATAAAAATTTAACTATTCCAGATACCATATCAGTTGAAGAAATGAAAAGGGTTACAGAAATTATAAATAAACTTCTTGTAAATACTCCAATTGATAAAGTAAGTGAAAAGTTGGAATTTAAAATTAAGCCAATTATAGGAAATTATGTTAAGCAACATGAAGTTATCTATGAAACATTCTTAAATGTATTTAATGATGTAGCAAATAGAAGTAGTATGCATTTTGTAGGTAAAAACAATCTATTAAATCAACCAGAGTTTAACAGTTTAGAAAAAGTAAAAGATATAATAGAAAAGTTTGATGATAAATCCTTAGTAGATCATATTAAAGCAAATGAAGATGGTATCAATGTTTATATTGGTAGTGAAAATGAATTTGATGAAGATGTTACAATAATTAAAACTAAGTACAATATAAATGGAGAAGTTGGAACTATTGCTATAGTAGGACCTAAGAGAATGGAATATGATAGAATCATTGGACTTTTAGAATATTTAAATTCTAATATAAATAGATAGGAGGTATATTTTGGATACTGAAGATATTAAAGTTGAAAATATAGAAGATGTTAAAGATAAAAAAGAAAAGAATAAAACAAAAATAAAAAGTGATAAAAAAGATAAATTAAAAGAAGAAATAGATAAATTAAAAGAAGAAAATTTGATTCTTAAAAATCAATGTTCATCTTTAGAAGATAAACTTATAAGAACTAATGCAGAAACTGTAAATTATCGTAAGAGAAAAGATGAAGAAGTATCTAAATT
>CANRKE010000084.1 GCA_947631135.1 uncultured Bacilli bacterium
ACTTTTCCATTTCCAAAACAAAAAAACAAAAAGAACTGTTAGAAATTATTTATTTAATTTCGTAACAGCCCCTTTTTATTTATTAAATTTATTAATGTATGTTGTTTTTTTTAATAAATAGTGATAGAATATTTGCGAAATACAAAAGTTAGAAATAGTGGTGATAATATGTTTGAATTAAAATCTAATTATAAACCAAGTGGAGATCAACCACAAGCAATAAAGGAACTTGTTGATGGTATAAAATCAGGAAAAAAAGAGCAGGTATTATTGGGAGCAACAGGAACTGGTAAAACATTTACTATGGCAAATGTAATAGAACAAGTTGGGAAACCAACGCTTATACTTGCACACAATAAAACTCTTGCTGGACAATTATATAGTGAAATGAAAGAATTATTTCCAAATAATAAAGTATCATACTTTGTTTCTTATTATGATTATTATCAACCAGAAGCATATGTTCCATCAACAGATACATATATAGAAAAAGATTCATCAATAAACGATGAAATAGATGAATTAAGACACTATGCTACTGCATCACTTATCAACTCAAAAGATGTAATAGTAGTAGCTTCAGTATCATGTATATATGGTATAGGTGAAGTAGATGAATATAAAAATAAAATAATTAATTTGAGTTTAAATCAAGAGATAGATAAAGATGAAATATTAAAAAAATTAGTTGATATATTATATGAAAGAAGTCAATTTGATTTAAAAAGAGGTACATTTAGAGCTCGTGGTGATACTATTGAGTTAATACCTAAAAGTGAAAAATCAAAAGGAATTAAAATTGAATTATTTGGTGATATAGTAGATAAAATATCAATATTTGACCCATTAACAGGTAAGATTGAGGCTAATAAAAAAAGTATAACAATATTTCCAGCAAGCCACTTTGTAACAAGTGAAGAAAAACTAAAAATAGCAGTTAGTAGAATTAAAGAAGAGTTAAAAGATAGAATACAATATTTTAAGGATAATAATAAATATTTAGAAGCTGAAAGAATAGAACAAAGAACTAACTATGATATGGAAATGTTATTAGAAACTGGGTTTTGTCATGGTGTTGAAAATTATTCTAGACATTTATCATTGCGTATGGAAGGCGAAACACCTTCTACGCTTATGGACTTCTTTCCAGATGATTTCTTATTGATAGTAGATGAATCGCATGTTACATTACCACAAGTTAGAGGAATGTATAATGGTGATAGAGCCCGTAAACAAGCATTAGTTGATTATGGATTTAGATTACCAAGTGCGCTTGATAATAGACCACTTAAATTTAATGAATTTGAAAGTAAAATAAATCAAGTAATATATGTATCAGCAACACCAGGAGATTATGAACTAGAACATGTTGATAACAAGTATACAGAACAGATAATAAGACCTACTGGACTTTTAGACCCCACTATTGATGTAAGAAAAACCGAAGGTCAAATAGATGATTTAGTATCAGAAATTAATGATAGAATAAGTAAAAACGAAAGAGTTTTAATTACTACACTTACTATTAGAATGGCCGAGGAATTAACTGATTATTTAAAAAATGCTGGAATAAAAGTAGCATATTTACATAGTGAAGTTAAGACTTTACAACGTATGAGACTTATTCATGATTTAAGAACTGGTAAATACGATGTAATAGTAGGAATAAATTTATTAAGAGAAGGTATAGATATACCAGAAGTTAGTTTAATTGCAATAATGGATGCTGATAAACAAGGATTTTTAAGAAGTGATAGAAGTTTAATACAAACTATAGGTAGATGTGCAAGAAATGCAAATGGACATGTAATAATGTATGCAGATGTAATAAGTAGTGCGATGGAAATAGCAATATCTGAAACAAAAAGACGTAGAAAAATACAAATGGAATATAATAAAGAACATGGTATTGTACCAAAGACAATAATTAAAGAAATTAGAGAAGTTATATCTAATGATAGTGAAGATGAAACAAATAAACCAAAAGAAAAATTAAGTAAATTAGAAGTAGAAAAATTGATAGAAGAATTAGAAGCAGAAATGAAAGAAGCAGCAAAAGAATTAGACTTTGAAAGAGCAACAGAACTTAGAGATGCAATGTTCGAATTAAAAGCTAATCAATAGAGTTGAGGTATCATATGAAAATAAATAAACCAAAAATTATTAATTATAATAAAAATAATATAATAACTAGTTTTAAGAATAATGATTTTAATAATTATTTATATGATGAAAATATAGAAGATAATATAACCATAAATGATATTACTATAGATAGTTGTATATTTAATGGTATTAATTTTAGTAATATAAAGTTAGAAGATGTTGAATTAATTGATGTAATATTTAATAATTGTGATTTATCAAATAAAGTATTTGATGAAAAACTTATAAGTAGAGTAGTATTTAATAATTGTAAACTTGTTGGTGCGACATTTGTAAATTCATCTTTGAAAGATGTACAATTTATTGACTGTTCATGTAAATATGTTAATTTTAGTAGTTCGAAGATGAGATCTATATCAATTAGTAATAGTGATTTATCAGATTCAAGTTTTATAGAGTCAGATATTAAAAATATAGAATTTAATAATGTTATTTTTAAAAATGCAGAGTTTATGAATACTAATTTAAAAGATATAGATTTCTCTAATTCTGATATTAATGAAATAATGTTTGATATCAAATCTTTAAATGGAATAATAGTAAATAGTTTACAATGTCATAATTTAGTAAATATTTTTGGAGTTAAAGTAAAATATTAATTGATGTTTTAATTAAAATATTATATACTATATATGAAGTTAGTGGGGGAGATAATTATATGTTTAAGAATAGATTTATAAATTTGTTTATATTATTTTACATAATGAGCTTTAATATTGTATTTGCAGCTACTAATTCTAAAGTAGAAATATCAAGTATTGTATTTATGACTATAGTAGTTATATATAATTTAATATGTTCTAAAGATGATAATAAAAAAAGAATGATACTAACAAATATATTTACTTTTGATTTTTCTAATATGGAAATAAATTATGTTATAGTTAATATAATAAGATTAATATTTATATTAGCATATTATTTCTTTGTTATACCAATAATTATAGATTTTATTATTGCAACTATTTTATTGATAATTAGAATTATAAAAAAAGAAAAAAAATAATTGTAAAAACTCAGATGTTCTTACAATTATTTTTAATATTATTCATTGTCTTTTTTATTATAATTATTTAAAATTTCAACATAGAATTTAGTCATTGAAACTTGCATGTATGGATATAACCAGATATATAATATACCAAATGTTAATGAACCTAATATCATCCATCCATAGAAACTAATCATTAATACAAATAAATCAAGTTTATGTCCCTTCATCATATTATATGATAATTTTAATGTTTCCATAACTCCTAAATCTTTATTTTCTGAATATACATATGGTACAATACTTAATCCAAATGATAGAATTATACCTGGAATTACAAGTAAAAGACTACCAATTCCACATATTATAGCTATTAAGATTGTTAAACTTGTTATTTTTAAAGTATCACTATATGTTCCAGTTATATCTCCTATTTCAGTAGTGTTGTTGGATACAAAATTTTTAAAGAAATAACATATACCAAATGATAATGGTGATACAACAAATAATATTAATATCATTAATACAAGTGTTATTATAAGATTTTGTAATGAAGCGCTTAAATATGAAACTATTAATGTAGCAATCCATACTATTAAAGCATATAATAATATTCCTTTCCATAGATTTAGTTTGTTACCTTTGATTTTTTCTTTTGCCCAGTTTTTAATTTCAACTCTAGACATCATAAAATACTACTCACTCCTTCTAGTTACTATATTATCTATAGTAATCGCCTACATTATAACATACCGCGGACCATGTCCGCAACCTAATCACAAAAAAATTCCAAGAAAAACTTGAAATTTTTTTACAAA
>CANRKE010000085.1 GCA_947631135.1 uncultured Bacilli bacterium
AATAGATACTTGTCCACTATCAAATGTTCTTACTAATTCAGTAAAACTACCTCTATAATCTACATTAGTAGTTACATTAATATGCATATTTTCAACAGGGACATAACTTATATATGTTGAATATAATTTTTTTATAAAATCATCGCCTGTTGATGGAACATATATTGATGACATACTGTTTTTAAATTTATATAATAAATCAGCAATATATCCCAAAGTAACTTTATATCTTGGATTGATATAACAAATATTATCAACAATCTCATTTGGATTTTTATTTTGCATTACATTAATGAATTCATCTACAATATCATCTATATAAACTAATTCAATTTCTGTATTTCTATCATTAATTGTAATTTCTAAATCATTAGCTATATTATAACAAAAAGTTGCTACTACAGAGTTATAATTTGGCTTACACCATTTTCCAAATACATTATGAAGTCTATATACAATTCCATTTTTATAACTTAAAACTTTATCCTCAGCCATTTTTTTACTTTTACCGTAATCATTATCTTTTACTGCTTGAATACTAGATGTTATTAAAAATGGTATACTTAATTTTTTTTCATTTAATAAATCTATGATTTTTTTAGTTAAATCAGAATTACCAGTATAAAATTCTTTGTTATCAACTGGTCTATTAACACCAGCTAAATGAAATATAAAATCAATGCTATCAATATACTCTTCAATTTCGGAAAATTTATTTTCTTTATCAAATTTTATTATTTCAACATCTTCTATTTCATTCAATCTAGAAATTAAATTTTTCCCAATAAATCCATTTGATCCAGTAACCAATACTTTCATAAATCTATTCATCTCCATTAAATAAATCTAGTTTTAGAAGTAAATTTTTCATTCCTTCTACATCTAATCTTTTAGTATTATGCGAATTATACTCAACAACACTATCTAATTTTTTATTACCATGACTTATATATCTCTCATAATTTAAATCCCTATTATCAGCAGGTATTCTATAATAATCACCTAAATCTTCTGCATTTACCATTTCTTCAGTTGTAACGAGTACTTCATATAATTTTTCTCCATGTCTAGTTCCTATATTTTTAATAGGATTATCAACACCCTTTAATTCCTTTATAGCTTGTGCAAGTGTATCAATAGTTGCTGCTGGTGCTTTTTGAACAAATAAATCTCCTTGTTTACCATGTTCAAAAGCATATATTACTAAATCTACTGCATCATCTAATGTCATCATAAATCTAGTCATATCTGGATTTGTTATTGTTAATGCTTTACCTTCATTTATTTGATCAACAAATAATGGTATAACTGAACCACGTGATGCCATTACATTACCATATCTAGTTCTACATATAATAGTAGAATTTTCATCTAAATTTCTACCTTTTGCAACAGCTACTTTTTCCATCATCGCCTTACTCATTCCCATAGCATTTATAGGATATGCAGCTTTATCAGTACTTAAACATATTACTTTTTTAACGCCCTTTTTTATTGCTGCATCTAATACATTGTTAGTTCCAAGTACATTAGTTTTAACAGCTTCTATAGGGAAAAATTCACATGATGGTACTTGTTTTAGTGCAGCTGCATGAAATATGTAATCAACTCCATCCATTGCATCTTCAACACTTCGATAATCCCTAACATCTCCAATGTAAAATTTTATTTTTGGATTATTGTATTTTTTTCTCATATCATCTTGTTTTTTTTCGTCTCTTGAAAATATCCTTATTTCTTTTAAATCTGAATCTAAAAATCTTTTTAATACTGCATTACCAAATGATCCAGTACCTCCTGTAATCATTAATACCTTATCTTTAAACATAAATATACCTTCCTTCTATTTAATTAAATTTAATTTATCATTATCAATTTTATACATAGATTTATTTTTTATATCATCAAATGATGCAAAACATTTACCATATTTTTCTTTAAAATTATCATCTATATTATACAAATATAAATAATCATAATTTCTTAATTCTTTTATCCACTCTTCACTAGTAATATCTTTTGTCCAAACGTCACCGTTTCCATATTTTTCGCCAATACTATAAAATTGTGTGTTCATTTTATTTGGAACAAGTAAATATTGCATTAGAAACGTAATTAATCCATCAGTATTTTGGGCAATAACAAATACTTTTTCATCATTATCTTTTATATACTTTTTAATATTATCAACATCTTCTTTTACAACTTGGCTATTACTAGAATATGTTAATACAGGTTTAAAAGTTTTAAATACATTGCTATCAAACCAGAATATATATATAATAGATAATGGTACTAATATATATAATATATTTGTTTTTTTATCAGAATTACAATATACATATATAAGACATATTGTAATAAATATGGCACACCAATATGTATTTACATATCTATATATACTTGCTAATCTAGGAGCTTCATAAGAATCAAACGTAAATACATATAATACTAATAGTGTAAATGCATAACCAATTGCTCCAACAATTATTGTAACAATAAGAGATTTATTCCTATTTACATCTAATTTATTTTTTGAAAATTTGCCAACAAAATATACCAATAAACAAGATAATAATATTAATTGAATATATCCAAATGATATAAAACTTGTATTTACAAATTTATAATTAGATAATATTGCATCAATAAAATTATGTATTGCTTGATTTTGATACGCCTCACCCCATATACCTCTATATATTGGTATTAATTTACCTAGTTTTATTTTAGATAAAACAAATTGACCTTCAATACCATTGCTTTTTGTAATAGAATTCCATATATACATCAAAACAATTGGAATAACTATTAAAATACATGTATAAATAATTATCTTCTTATAATTATTTTTAATTGCATTAACAATATTTTTGTGATACTTAATGATTAAATTTAATAATAAATTTCCTATAATTAACATTATAAATACAATTGCAATCTGTTTTGTTAATATAATAAACGAGAATAATAACGACAAATTAAATATTAAAAATTTATCATATTTTTCACTAGTATATACAAGACTGAGTCCATAGGCTAATGATATACCCAAAATAACGTCAGTATAAATCGTTGAATAAAATTGTGCTTCTCCTACAGTTATTAAAATTGGCATAGTTATTATACAAATAGTTAATAACAATATTTTAACAACAAAATTTATTGATTTATCAAATTTTAATTTTGATAAAAATGGAAAAAGCATTGATAATCCCAACATTTGTATTGAAGTATATACAAAAGATTCTTTATAACCATTTGATATCATACACCAAATTGTTTCAAATATAGTTATAATTGGTGGATAATCAGCATGAACTTGTAATATTGATTTTGGTGAATTATAAAAGTCTTTCAAACTAAAAGTTTCTTTTACCATTACTCCCCAATGTGAAAATTCATCCCATACATTATATCCTCTATTAAAATTTAATATATATATAAATGTATATACAATCAAGAATATAATAAAACCTGGAGTAAAAACATTTTTAAATATATTTTTAATCGATTTATTCTTAAATTTACAATAAATTAAATATATTGGAAAAGCTAGAGCAAATAATATTATTATGTAAAAACCTATTTCAAACAAATTAAATATTTCAAAAATATATACTGTAATAGCCATCAACATATAAGTAATAGGTAACATAATTTCAAATCTTTTTTTAAATAATACAGATAACATACCTGTAGCAAATATTGATAATAAAAGTGGTAATATATATGACATTTTACTTCCTCCTCAAATCATTTAAATATAATTCATATAATTGTTTATGCTTTTTATTTATTACATCAAGTATTACTCCACATATAAATAAAAGTAATGATAAAACTAAGAATATACTACAAACTAT
>CANRKE010000086.1 GCA_947631135.1 uncultured Bacilli bacterium
ATTTTTAATGCTTCATATGTTTCTGTACTTGTCCAATATGAATCAAATTTTTTATCTAATATAGATTCAACAACTGACTTTGGATTATATATTCTATAATTATCTATTACATATCCATTATACCATCTACTCATTTCATCAAAATCTACATCATACTTATTACATAAATTTTTAACCTCATCAGTAGTAAAACCTGTATATTTTGATAGTTCACTCATTCTTGTCATTGATAATTCTCTAAACATATTAAGTGCAGAATGAGTACCATATTTCTTTATTGGTAATATTCCTGTCATATATACTAAAGCTATATAATCTCTATCTTTAAATAAATCTCTTAGAAAATCTAAATATTTATTTTGTAATTCTTTATTATTTTTAGATTCTCTAAATATACAGTCCCACTCATCTACTACAAAGATAAATTCTTTATTTGTTTTAACATAAATCTTTTCTAATGCCTTAGGTAATTTATTTATAGAATCATCAATTATATCTGTATAATATTCTTTTAATTCTTCTATTACTTCTTTTTGTATATAATTAGTAAAATCATCAATATTATCTACACTACTTAAAAATCGTTGAATATTCAAGCTAATAACATTATATTTATTTAAGTATTCTTTATAAGATTTAGATTTACTAATTTCATATTTTTTAAATAGATCATTAGAATCAACAGTACAATCATAATATGCACATAACATTTTTGCAACAAATGTTTTACCAAATCTTCTTGGTCTTGATATACATATAAATTTTTGTGGTGTTGATATTACATTATTTGTATATTCTATTAATCCTGTTTTATCTACATATATATCAGCTGATATTATTTCTTTAAAACCCTTATTTCCTGGATTTAAATATATTCCCATATCATCCCTCTTTTCTTAACTTAATTAAATTATATAATATTCAATTTTTCATGTCAATTAATATTTTTCTTTTACATTATTAAAGTATTCATCTAATGTTTTAGTAAATCCTTTAACATATCCATCTTTATTATTTAATATATTATTTAAATCTTTATTAGATACCATAAATCCCAATTCTACTAAATAAGATTCAACTCCCATTGCTGAATTATAATATTTATTTTTACCATAACTTGTATTTCTACCATCTACATATGCATTAGTTGATAACCCACCAGTTTCTCTTATAAAGAAATAATAAGTAGTATCTGTAGTAATATTATAAGGCTCATATCCATTTTTATTTGCTTCTTCTTTAGCTTTACTAATTTCACTATAGGTAAAAGTTCTCAAATATATACCATCTTCTATTTTATAAGTCATACTTGGTGAATAAGTTGTATTTGCTTCATTTACAATATTACGTGCTAAAGTTTTAGCAAGAGTTATATCAGTATTATTTGGAACATATATTTCTACTCCACCATTATTAATATTATATTCTGCACTATTAAGATGAATTGAGAAAGCATATTTAGCTTTTACATCATTTGGAATTAAAGCTCTACCACCAACGTCGTACATACTATGCACTCCAATATCATCTTCATTACTACCATCTCTTGTAAGTTTAACTTTAAATCCTAACTCCTCAATTTTATCTTTTAAAAGTAATCCATAATCTAAAGTTATATCTTTTTCTTTATAATTTGAAACAACTGCTCCTCCATCTGATCCACCATGACCTGGATCAATAACAATATCATAAACATCATCAGGCAATTTTGTACTCTCAATATCAATTTTCATATATTTATAACTTTTCTTTTCAATTTCATTTTTATAATTATTTATTACTATTTTATTATTTTTATTATTTTTAGTCATAGTATAATAAGTAAATTCTTTTTGATTATCTTCATTTATTATCTTATAATAGTTAGTATCATCTTTATTTTCATTATAATTTTTTTCTAACAATTTAAGTAATATAATATAATTACCAGTATTTAAACTATCTAAATTTATACCAGTATTAATTTTATCAGATGTATAAAAAGTCAAATTACCCTTATTATTAACATCATATTCTATATCTATTTCAATATCTTTATTACTATTAATATTTTTAAATATCAATTTAGCATCATCTATATTATCTAAAAATACTTTCTTATTTTCTAAAGTACCATTAATATTTAAATGAGTACCATATATTCTTACTTTATTTAAACTTACAACCTCATCTTTTGTTGAATCAATAATTTTTTTAATATTCATATTGTATGCACTAGTTTTTTCAACATTAAAATATAAATATAAAATTATTCCAATAAGTACAACAATTAATAATAAAGATAAAGATATGAATATTCTTTTAACTTTTAATTTTCTTTTATACATCTTAACCACCTACTACATCTTTAATTAATCTATTAAGTTCAACAGCATATTCAACTGGTAATTCTTCTTTAAAAGTAGAAATAAATCCCATAAGCATCAATTCTCTTGCATCTTCTTCATTTATACCCCTACTCATAAGATATAAGAGTTTTTCTTCATCTAATCTTGATACTGATGCTTCATGTTCCAATATTGATGTACCATTATTATTTATATTCTTTGGTATAGTATCACTTTTTGATTTATCATCTAATATTAATGAATCACATTTAACATTTGCCTTTGAATCATTAGCAGATTCATTTATTTGAGCTGTACCTCTATAGTTTGCATATCCTCCATTACTTGCAATAGATTTTGATATGATTTCACTTTTAGTATTTTTTCCAATATGTATCATTTTAGCTCCAGTATCTTGATATTGATCTTTAGAAGCAACTCCAATAGTAATGCATCTACCCATTGAATTATCTCCCTTTAATATACAACATGGATATTTCATAGTAACTTTACTTCCCACGTTTCCATCTATCCATTCCATTAAACCACCATCATCTACTATTGCTCTTTTAGTAACTAAATTATATACATCATTACTCCAATTTTGTATAGTTGTATATCTCATTTTAGAATTTTTACCTACATATATTTCAACAACAGCTGCATGAAGAGAATCTTCACTATAAGCTTTTGCAGTACAACCTTCTATATAATTTAATTCACTATTATCATCTACAATTATAGTAGTACGTTCAAATTGTCCCATATTCTTAGTATTTATTCTAAAATAACTTTGTAATGGTCTATCTAATTTAGTATTTTTAGGTATATATATAAATGTTCCTCCAGAAAATACTGCACCATTTAAAGCAGTAAACTTATTCTCATTATATTTTACAACCTTATTAAAATATTTTTTAAATAATTCAGGATATTTCTTAATTGCACTATCAGTATCTAAAAATATTATACCAGTATCTTTTATATAATCTAACATATTATGATATATTACTTCACTTTCATATTGTGTAGATACTCCACCTAAATAATTTTTTTCTGCATCAATAAGTCCAATATCATCAAAAGTTTTAGTTATATCATTATCTATATTATTCCAATTATCATATACTTTATCATATACTCTTTTAAAATAATTAATCTTATTAAAATCTATATTTAACTTTGGCCCAAAATTAGGTAATTCTATATTATTGAATGCTTCTAAACTTTTTAATCTAAAATCTCTAATAAAATCAGGTTCACCTTTAAGTTTAGATATTTCCATTACTAAATTCTTATCTAATTTATTTTTCATATATATCACCAGCACTTATATTATACAAAATTAATTGCGTAAAAAAAAGTCTATTTTAAGAAATAATAGGCTTTTTTTAAATATCTAATTTATACGCATCATATCCACCAATTACATTATACGCATTATATCCCTTGATTCCTAAATA
>CANRKE010000087.1 GCA_947631135.1 uncultured Bacilli bacterium
TGATAGAATTTTTGTCTAACAAAAAAACGATTTTTGCCTAGCAAAAAATCATTTTTTGTATATTGATTTGAACTTTTTGTATTTTTTCAAATTTTTTTCATAATTTTATTTTATATCATCTATAATATTTCTTATATTATCTTTTAAGTCATCACGCATAAGTGCATATTCTATATTTGCTTTTAAATATCCATCTTTACTACCTAAATCATAATATTTACCATCAATTTCACAAGGCAAAAATTTCTCTTCTTTCATCATTTCTGCCATTGCATCAGTAAATTGATATTCACCTTTTACTGGTTTTATCTTTTCTATATATTTAAATATACTTGGTTTTACTATATATCTACCTAATCCTGCAAGATTAGAAGGTATTTTATCTTCAGTTGGTTTTTCTATAATTTCACTTATACTACCATCATCTTTTAATTTAACCATACCATATCTACTTGCTATCTTTCTATCAACAGTCATACAACCTATTACTGAGCAATTGTTATTACTAGCTATATCTATAAGTTGTTTTAATACTGGTTTAGTATTTGAATACATTAAATCATCACCATACATTACAGCAAATGCTTCATCACCAACAAAAGATTTTGCTAAATTTATTGCATGACCACTACCTAATGGTTCGCCTTGTCTAATATAATATATTTTAACTTTATTATACATATTTTGTATTTCTTTTAGATATGTATCTTTACCACTTTTAGCTAATCTATCTTCTAATTCGTAGTTTTTATCAAAATAATCTTCAACACACTTCTTATATTGATTAGTAATGAATAAAATTTCTTCAATCCCACTTTCATAAGCTTCTTCAACAATATAATCAAGTATTGGTCTATCAATTATTGGTAACATTTCTTTTGGAAGTGCTTTAGTAATTGGTAAAAATCTTGTTCCCATACCAGCTATTGGTATTACTGCTTTTCTTACTTTCATTTATTATCCTCCTTATTTTTTTAATAATTTCATAGTCTTAACTACATCATCTTCTGTTAAACCTACTTTAGAATTACATTTAACATGTCTATCATTAAATAATGAAATATTATCATTATCCAATATAGCAAAATTATTAATATCTAATTTATCATCATATTTACCTTTGTTATTATCAATCCATTTATTAACTCTATATCCATTGTTTTGTGGAAAGAATGGAACTATATCTACAACTCTATCATCTAAATCGTATTCTTTAAAAACTTCTTTGATTCTTGATAAATCATCTTTTTCACACCACGATGAAGATACAACTATGTAAGCATCGATATCATGAATTAATTGTTTTAATAATCTTACTTTTTCAGGTTCAAATTTCGTGTAATAATAGTCTCCTATTTTAATATATAAATTCCTAACATTTCCAAAATTACTTATAATGTAACTTTCAGATACTAATACTCCATCAAGATTTAAAAAAATAATTGGTTTTTTCATATTCTTACACCTCATAATATTATATTATTTTTAAATTTTGATGATACACTTAACTAATTATAGTTTTTACACCATAAGATAAAAATGTCATAATTATTCCAGCTAATATTACACCTAGTATTGCAGCTACCAATGATTTTTTCTTGTTCATATCAAGTAATGCAGCAATTAAACTACCAGTCCATGCACCTGTACCAGGTAGCGGTATTCCTACAAATAATAAAATACCTAAAAATTCATATTTTTCTATCTTATCTTTTTTCTTGAGTGCTTTTTTCTCGAGTTTATCTACATATTTATTAATCTTAGAAATAGATTTTAATTTTTTAAATAATGGTGTAATAAACCATAGTATAAATGGTATTGGAATAATATTACCTAATACACATACTAAAAAACTAATTATAGGATTTACATTCAAAAATGCTGCTGCAATCAATCCTCCACGAAGTTCTAGTATAGGTATCATAGATATTATAAATATTATTAACAATTTTCCTGCTAAATTACCAGTAAGTGCAGATGAGAATTGTAAAACTCCATTAACTAAATTTTCTGTCATATTGCCTCCTTTATTAAGCATATTCATTGTATCATATTTTATATAATTAATCTATCTTTTTTATTGTATCATTATCAACTGTACTTATAGATTCAAATCTTTTTGTTATCTTTTCTGTTGTAATATGTATATTTTCTATATCTGAATTAACTGTTTGTATACTCCTTGATAATTTATCCCATCTTTCTTTATATCTAGAAAATTCTACTCCTAGTTTGTTTAATTCATTATGAATAACTTGTGCATACTTATCTCTTTCCATATTTTTAATTATTACTTGTATTACAGTAAGTGTACTTATAAGTGTAGTTGGGGAAGTTATCCATACTCTTTTTTTATAACTATATTCTACTAAATCTTGATGGTATGCATTTATTTCTGCAAATATTGCTTCAGCTGGCAAAAACATTATTGCTTGATCTGAAGTAAGTGTTGGAATTATATATTTACTACTTATATCATCAATATGTTTTTTAACATCTAATTTAAATCTCTTTTCATATTCTTTTCTTGCACTAAGTGAATTGTTTTTATCCACCATTCCTTGATAATTTTCTAATGGAAATTTAGAATCTATTGCTATCATTCCAAGAGGTTGTGGTGCAAATAATATACAATCTGCAACTGTTTTATTTGGTAAAGTAAATTGCAATTGATATATTTTATCATTTTTATCACCAAATACATTAGCCATAATATGTGATAAAGTTATTTCACCAAATACACCTCTACTTTTTTTATCTGTTAATACCCCTTGAAGAGAAACAATATCGTTTGATAATACATCTATCTTTTTTTGTGCTTCATCTATTTTAGTTAATCTTTCTAATACTGATGCAAAAGTTTTATTTGTTTTTTCAAAATTTTCTTCCATTCTTGAATTTACTTTTTCATTAATACTATTTAATTTTATTTCTATTTTATCATTTAAATTATTAAAATCTTCATTTAATGATTTAGTTAAATCGTTTTGAAATGTTGCGATTTCTTTTGTCATATTTACTTCTAACTTACCTAATCTTTCTGTTATATTAGCTTCGTTATTATTTTTAAACATAGATATTATAACTATTATTATTAGTATAACTAAAAGTGTGACAATTATATAATCCATTAATATCACATCCTCATATATAGTATAACACCTAATTTTTTTTACTTCAATAAAAAATCTAAAAACATATTGTAAAAAATAAATTTATATGTTATTATAAATATGTCAAGGAAACTTGAATATAATAAAAAGAGGAACATTTGATTTTGCGTGTGAATGTTACCTCAATATAATTGTTAACACTCAGTTTTGAGTGTCTATATTTTTATTACTGCTACCAATAAAGATAGGAGAAATAAAATGATAGCAATGTAGCGAAGAATTTTAACTATATAAATTCTTTTCTTCATGTTTATCAATCCTCCTTTTTTTAGTTGGAGGCGACACTCACATCAAATATTCCTAAACTAATTATACTATAAGCAATATTGTATTGCAATATTAAATATTGCAAAATGTATTGTAAAAAATAATTTTATATGTTACTATAAATATGTCAAGGAAACTTAAATATAATAAAAAGAGGAACATTTGATTTTGCGTGTGAATGTCGCCTCATTTTGAGTACGACACTCAGTTTTGAGTGTCTATTTTTTTATT
>CANRKE010000088.1 GCA_947631135.1 uncultured Bacilli bacterium
GTGTATTAAAAACATTAAATAAGTATTATGCAACTGATTTAGGAATTGCTCAAATTAAAAATAATAATCAAGAATTCAAAAGTTATGTTGTTTTAGAAAATATTGTTTACAATGAATTAATAAATAGAAACTATGAAGTATATATAGGTAAAACTAAAAATGGAGAAGTAGATTTTATAGCCAAAAAAGATGGAAATATTAAATATATTCAAGTAACTTATGAAATGAAAGGTAATGATGATACTATTGAAAGAGAGTTTGGAGCATATAAATCTATTGAAGATAATTATCCAAAATATGTTATTTCTCTTGATAAAATAGATTTATCTCGTGATGGTATTATTCATCTAAACTTAATTGATTTTCTATTAAGTACTGATTTCTAAAATAAAAAGAGGCTGTTATGAAATTAAATAAATAATTTTGTAACAGCTTCTATATATTAAAATTAAATATTATTTTTTAGAACTACTCTTCTTATCTTCTTCAATAAGACCATAATGAGTTCTTACTTTTCTATCTATTTCATCATATATATCTTTATGCTCTTTTAAAAATTCTTTTACATTTTCTTTACCTTGACCTATTTTTTCACCATTATAAGAGTACCATGCACCTGATTTATTTAATACATCTATATTACTTGCTAAATCAATTAATTCACCAGTTTTACTTACACCTTCACCGTACATAATTTCAACTTCGGCTAACTTGAATGGTGGAGCTACTTTGTTTTTAACAACTTTAACATTAGTTTTATTACCAATTACTTCTGTACCTTGTTTTATAGAATCACTTCTTCTTACATCTAATCTAATTGTAGAATAATATTTAAGAGCTCTACCACCTGCTGTTGTTTCAGGATTCCCGAACATTACTCCTACTTTTTCTCTTAATTGATTAATAAATATTGCAACTGTATTAGTTTTGCTTATTGTACCTGATAATTTTCTTAATGCTTGGGACATCAATCTAGCTTGTAATCCAATATGTGAGTCTCCCATTTCACCATCTATTTCTGCCTTAGGTACTAATGCTGCAACTGAATCTATAACTATTATAGATATAGCTTCACTTCTTACTAGTGCTTCACAAATTTCCAATGCTTGTTCTCCAGTATCAGGTTGTGATAATAATAATTCATCTATATCTACACCTAAATTTCTAGCATATACTGGATCTAGTGCATGTTCTGCATCTATGAATGCTGCACGACCACCTAATTTTTGTGCCTCAGCTATTGCATGAAGAGCAAATGTTGTTTTACCACTTGATTCTGGTCCATATATTTCAATAATTCTTCCTTTTGGATAACCACCTACACCTAAAGCTAAATCAAGTGCTAGTGAACCAGTTGGAATTACATCCATTTTTCTATGTTCCTGTTCACCGAGAACCATTACTGCTCCCTTTCCGAATTGTTTTTCTAAATCTGCTAAAACTTGATCTAAAGTTTTATTTGTTGTTGCTGTTTGCTTCATAAAAAAATCCTCCCTAAATAAAATACAATTTCATTGTAATACATTAAATTTAAAATGTCAACATAAAAAAAGCCTTATTTTTTATGCAGAAAATGGAGTTTTGCTAACAAAAAATCCCATTTTATTTTCAAAAATCATAAAATGGGAATCAAAACGTTCAAATTACTGTTCAAAATCAACAATTTCGTCATCTGAAGAAAAAATTAATTTTTTAAATTTTAAGAAATATTGTACTCCAGATATAATTGAAAATACCACAGCTATTATAAGTAATGCATTAGATACAAATAATCCAAATAACTCAAATGGTAAATTATAAAACATTGTAAGAATTACACCTACCATTAAACAAGCTGTTTTAATTTTTCCAGTTGCAATTGCAGCAACTTGTTTTCCATCACCAGCAGCAAGCATTTTTAATGAATTTACAATTTCATCTCTTATTATTAAAATAACTGGAATTATAGGATAAATAAATCCTTGAACACTAAGAATAATAATTACAGAATTTACAAGCACTTTATCAGCTATTGCATCTAATACTTTACCTTGATTAGTAACAAGATTATACTTTCTAGCAATATATCCATCTAAAAAATCTGTAATAGACGCTATTATAAATAATATTCCTGCAATAAAATATTTACTGTCAACAAGTATTTTTTCTCCAACTATAAATTTAGGAAATTCTAATCCTAAATTATAAAATGGAAAAAGTAATATAAATATTACAATAATACTCAAAATTATTCTAAATATAGTAAGTTTATTTGGTAAATTCATCTTCATAACTTTTTCCCTTTCTATCTATAATAATAGCTTAATGATTGTTCACTATCATTATCACTTTTCAATCCATTAACAATTAAGAATCCTGCAACAACAACTATAAGTGCGATAATTATGTATAATACCTTTATTGAAAATGCTACACGTTTTGTAGCAGGACTTGTATATGGAGAGACTATTTTTTTCTTTTCTTCTTTTTCATTATATTGTTCCTGTGCTTCCTTTATTTTTTCTATAGGAATTCTAGATGTATAATCAAATAGATACTCATTAAAATCATCTACTAATTTATCTCCATCAATCCCTAAATATTTCGCATAATCTTTAATAAAGTATTTAACATATAATACATCTTTAAAGCTCTTTATATCTCCATCTTCTAAACTTTTTAACTGAGACGGTCTAATTTTAAGATCCTCTGCTGCTTCCTCAATACTAACTCCGTGACTTTCTCGAGCTTCTCTTAGACTTTCACCTATCTCGTTCAAAATATACACCTCAATTTCAAAAAACAATAATCTTAATAAGCCATGTTCTGTACCTTTAAGGTGGTAAACATTTATCTATCATAATAATTATATGATTCTCTACTCCGTTTTTATTCCTTCGTAGAAACTCCCCTACCAAATTTGGGTTTCTCACTCGCGGGGTTTACCTCGTTTCATTTATTTCGTTTCCAAAATAACTCGTCTCTGTGGCACTTTTACAGTTCTTTATTCATATTATAAAACTTAGAATAAAAAACAGCCGTTAGTTTAAAACTACTATAGGTTATTTTTTCCCTATACACGAACACTACAATCATTTCAGAATTGTGTGAGCATGGACTTTCCTCTATACATAAATGTACAGCGTTTACCTAAAGATCATTATTTATATTAATTATCTTTTTCTTCGTCGTCTACATTACCATAAACATATTTTTCTAGTTGAGAAATTCTTCTTATGATATCGACATTAGTTACTTCCTTATCTTTTCCACTCTTAGCAACTTCAAAGTTTGCTTTTACTGTTCTTATTTCTTGTTTTAAATGCATAATATCATTTAACAATTGTTCCTTTTCTTCTAACAACTTGTCTATTATGTTAAGCATTTCATTGTAATCACCAATAATAACATCTAAATATTTATCAACTTCTTGCATTCTATATCCTCTTGCATCAATTTTAAAATCTTTTTCTAAGATATCCTTTGGTGTTAATATTATTTTTTCTTTATACATCTTACTTCACCTGCCTAACTACTAACAGTATATATAAAAAATGATATTTTGTCAATTGTTAGCGAAAATTATTTAAAATTGTATATGATTAATCTGTGATAATGTCTTAAGTGTTATTCCTGGAAAATGTCTCGATAATAATATATAATAAGTCACCA
>CANRKE010000089.1 GCA_947631135.1 uncultured Bacilli bacterium
TATATTTTTTAAAAAAATAGTACCTAAATAGTACCTAAACTTTACAAACAGACAATAAATAAAAATAAAAAGCCTTGTTTTACAGGCTTTTGTTTCAAATTGGAGCAGATGATGGGAATCGGACCCACGCAGTCAGCTTGGAAGGCTGAGGTTCTACCATTAAACTACATCTGCAAATAAAGTAGACAATTTAAATTATACCATAATATTTATATATGTCAATAAAAATCAAAAAGAAAATTAAAAAAAATTGCTAAAAACTTATTAAATTATAGATTTCATTAATATTTTATTAAAAAATTAAAAAATTATGCATGTAAAATATAAAATATATGATATTATTGTATTAGGGGATGAGTTTATGGATAATGAAGTAACTAAAAATAATTATATTAAATTAGTAAATATTGAAAAGGCAATACTTGATTGTTATAATAAATTTATTAATGATAAATTAGAAAATAATATACAAAATAAGAATATAAATTATTTAAAATTTTTATTAGATGAAGAACAAAAATTATTACACTATTTTATATCTAAGAAAGAACTATTATATATATTTAATCAAATATCAGAGGATAGCGATACATTATATATTAATGATATTGATTATATAATAAATAATGATGTTAATAATAATATTATTAACAAAAGATTATTAAATAAAACACTACCAGTAATTATTCAATCAATTTCAGATGAGCATTATGAAGATTTACAAAATGAAACAGATAATGAGGTCATTAATTATTTTTATTTGATGGACGATGATGATTATGATGAAGAAGTAGATCTTGATTGTGAATATCAATATAATCCATATGAACAATTAGATATTGATACAATAAATAGCATTTTATTAAATCAAGCAATATGTAATAATAGAAATATTGAAACATTTGATTTATTATTATTTGATAGATATATAATAAATAATTTGTTTAGTATGGTAATTAAAAAAGTTGAAAAAATAAATAATCAAACTATTAATAATAAATTTAAAAAAGAATATATTAATTTGCAATATAAATTAATGTATATTAATCCTATTATTGAAGACGATGTAGTTAAAAACAATTTTGATTTTAATAAGATTAATAGTTATGATCCATATAATAAAGAAAATTATATTTTATTAGAGGTAAAATATGATGATATAAAGAAATATATTGATAAATTATATGAAATATTAATAAGCACTGCGGTATCTAAATTAATATCTACATCAGATAAATCAAAAAATCTTAATGATAGTTTTAATTATGAAGTTTTAACGATTGTTACTGATGAATTATTAAATAAGATTAATTATAAAAAATTAATTATTTTTGAAAATAAAATTGTAAAAGCATTTAACGGTGCAAAAAATAATCAACAATATCTTAAATCAGTTAATAATGCATTAAGTTTAATTAAAAAAAGAACTAATAAAGTTAAAATAGTATCCAAGAATTAATGGATACTATAATATTTTGTCTATAAGTCCATATTCAAGTGCTTCACTACTATCCATAAAATTATCACGTTCTGTATCGTTTTCAATTTTTTCCAAGTTAACACCTGTGTTTTGTGAAAGTAGTTCATTCAATTTTTTTCTCAATTTTAATATTCTTTCAGCAGCAATTTTAATTTCTGTTGCTTGACCTTGTGCACCTCCTAATGGTTGATGAATCATAACTTCAGAATTTTTAAGGGCATATCGTTTTCCTTTTTTTCCACTTGATAATAAAAATGCAGCCATTGATGCACATATACCTATGCAAGTAGTAGAAACATCACTTTTAATAAAATTCATTGTATCATAAATAGCCATACCAGAAGTTATTGCTCCACCTGGTGAATTAATATAAATATTAATATCATCATGATTTATAGAATCCAAATATAACAATTGTGCGATAACACTATTTGATAAGTTGTCATTAATTTCTCCAGATAGTAATATTATTCTATCTTTTAATAATCTAGAATATATATCATATGCTCTTTCACCATAGCTTGATTTTTCGATTACTGTTGGAACTAAATTCATATTTTATCACCCAATAATAGTTTAGTTAAAAAAAATAAAAAATATTCAGTCAAAATTGTGACAAAATAAATATTTTTTGGTACAATATAATATATAGGAATAAAAAGGTGGTCACTATGAATGAACAAATACAAATAAAATTAGATAATAAGTTATATAAAGTTAAGAAAAATGTCAAGATAATTGATTTTTTAAATGCACTAAAATTCGATAAATCTATAATAGCTGCAAAAGTTGATAATATTGTTAAAGATTTAAATCATGTATTAAAACAAGATGCAGTAATTGAACTAATAAAATATAATGATCCAATAGGTAATAAAATATATGTTAATGGGTTAAAGTTTTTATTTATAATTTCAGTAAAAGAAGTATTAGGTGATAGTGCACAAATAATATTTGAACATTCAATAGATAAAGGAATATACATAACAATAAATTCAACAAGTGGAATTAATGGAGAAACAATTAAACAAATTGCAACTAAAATGTATGAATATATTAATAGATCTGAAAAAATAGATACTATTAATGTAAGTAAAAAAGACCTATTAGAATATTATACTGTTACTAAACAAGATGATAAGATGAAAAGTTTAGAAACTAATACATCTGATTTTGTTAAAGTAAATAAATGTTTAAAATACTATTGTTATTTATATGGAAAATTACCAATTAATATGTCATACGTATCAAAATTTAAAATTTCATATTTAGGTAAGAATAATGTTGTATTAAGGTATCCTATAGAAAATAATGATTACTTAATACCTGATTATATACATCACAAAAAAATAATTGATATATTTGATGATTATAATATATGGTTAACTAAATTTGGAGTAAATAATGTAGGAGATTTAAATGATTTAATAAGTGAAAATAAAATAAAAGATTTTATCCAAGTAAACGAATATATGCAATTTGATAAACTTACAAAGATAGGTGATAGTATCTACAGTAATATAGATAAAGTAAAATTAGTATTGATGGCTGGTCCATCATCATCAGGTAAAACTACAAGTGCGAACAAATTATGTATGTATCTTAAATCAAAAGGATTACAACCACATTTATTATCAACAGATGATTATTTCAAAAATAGGGAAGAAACACCAAAAGATGAAAATGGTGAATATGATTTTGATAGTATAGATACAGTGGATATACAATTATTTAATGATCATCTAAGAAGACTTATAAATAAAGAAGAAGTAGAAGTACCTGTTTATAATTTCTTAATTGGTAAGAAAGAATATAATGGAAGAAAAATAAAATTAGATGATAACAGTATATTAATAGTAGAAGGTATACATGCATTAAATGAAAAACTAACAGGTGATATACCTAGAGATGAAAAAACAAAAATATATTTATCACCATTTACTCCATTAAATATAGATAATTATAATTATATATCAACAAGGGATATTAGATTAATAAGAAGAATAATAAGAGATAATAGAACTAGAGGACATAATGTTATAGACACTATAAAGGAATGGGAAAAAGTTAAAAAAGCAGAGGAAAAATTTATTTTCTGTTTTCAAGATGAAGCTGATTATGTATTTAATACAG
>CANRKE010000090.1 GCA_947631135.1 uncultured Bacilli bacterium
AAAGCAACATATGAAGATTTATTGTATGGATTACTCTTACCAAGTGGTGCTGATGCAGCAAATGTTTTAGCTAATAATATTGCAGGTTCTAAAAAAGAATTTGTAGAATTAATGAATAAATATGTAGATAAATTAAATTTAAAAAATACACACTTTGCAAATCCAACAGGACTTGATGATAAAGATAATTATTCTACACTTGAAGATTTAGCTAATATATTTAAATATGCACTTAAAAATAAAGAGTTTAAAAAAGTAATTTCTACAATGGAATATAAAGCAAAAAAAAGTAATTTATTATTTGAAAGTACAATAAAGAAAACAATAGATAGATTTAATATAGATATGAATTATTTAATTGGTGGTAAAACAGGAACTACTGACGATGCTGGTCTATGTCTTGCAAGTATTGCTTCATATAGTGGTATTGATTATATGCTAATTACTACTAATGCGCCTTATAAAAAACCATATAATTTTCATATAGTTGATGCAAAAACTATATATGATTATTATATTGAAAATTATTCATATCAACCAATTGTTAATAAAGGTGATGTTTTAGTAAATATTAAAACTAAATATTCTAATCCTAAAAATATTACTTTTAGATCAGAAAAAACTATTAAAAAATATTTAAATAATGATTTTAATATTAATGATATTAAATATGAATATGAAGGTATTAATGAATTAAATCCATTAAATAAAAAGGGAGATATTATTGGTCATGTTAATATAATTTATAATGATGAAATACTTGATGTTATTGATATAAAACTAAATAGTTTTATTATGTTAGATTTAATAAGTTATTTTACTGATAATATGGTCAAATGTATAATAATTATTTTAATTATATCAATTGTTATATTCAATTTAATGCCAATTAGAAAAAAGAAAAGAAAAAAAAGAAAACGTTAGTCAGCTTACTTACAATATACTAAAACTTAAAAAATCCTAAAGTACAAAACTTTAAGACTTTTTTATACATTAAATCTAAAATAACAAATATCCCCATCTTGCATGATATAATCTTTTCCTTCTAATCTCATTTTACCAGCATCTTTAACTTCTTTTTCACTACCATATTTTTTTAAATCAGCAAAACTCATTATTTCAGCTTTAATAAACCCCTTTTGAAAATCTGTATGAATTATACCTGCACATTCCGGAGCTTTCATACCCTTTCTATAAGTCCATGCTCTTACTTCTTTCTCACCAGCAGTAAAATATGTTTGAAGTCCTAATAAATAATATGTCGCACTAATTAATTTATCAAGCCCACTTTGATCTATACCTAACTCTTGTAAAAATAATTTTCTTTCATCATCACTTAATTCTCCTAGTTCTTCTTCTATTTTTGCACATAAAACAACAACTTTAGAATTTTCCTTTTTTGCATAATCTATTACTTTATTTACATATTCATTATCTTTACCAATTTCATCTTCACTAATATTTGCAACATATATAAATGGTTTAAGAGTTATTAAATTAAATGGTTTTAATATATCTCTTTCGTCCTTAGTATAGTCTAAAAATCTAGCAGGAATATTTTTTTGTAAAGCTTCTTTAATTCTTGATAACAATTCAAATTCCATAATTGTATCTTTATCTTTTGTACTTCTTGCTTTTTTTTCTATTTTACTAATTCTATTTTCAACTATATCTAAATCAGATAATATCAATTCTACATTTATTATTTCTATATCACGTATTGGATCAATTTTTCCTTCAACATGAGTAATATTTTCATTTTCAAAACATCTAACTACTTCAACTATTGCATCTACTTCTCTTATATGTGATAAAAATTTATTTCCTAATCCTTCACCATTAGATGCACCCTTAACCAACCCTGCAATATCAGTAAATTCAAATGTTGTTGGAACTAAACTTTTTGGTGAATATAAATTATTAAGATAATCTAATCTACTATCAGGAACTACTACCATACCAACATTTGGTTCTATTGTTGCAAATGGATAATTAGCTGCCAATATATTTTTTTTAGTAATTGCATTAAATAAAGTTGATTTACCAACATTAGGTAATCCTACTATACCAGCTGTTAAACTCATTAATATCACTCCTTAAACGTACTACTATTATATATCAAATAATTATTTGAAACAATAATTTTAAAATAAATAACAAAAAAAGTTACTGAAAATTATCAGTAACGTTAATTATATTGTTGGTAATACACCAATACCTAATGGAATACCAGTAATAAACCAAATAATTATTAATACCAAATAAACAATTGTAAAGAATATAAAGTAAGGTAATAAAATTTTAAATGATTTACCAATAGTTATTACATCATCTTGTTTTGTATATATTTGTAAATAACCTAAATATATTACATAGAATGGAAGTAATGGTGTTATTAAATTAGATGATGATATCGCACTTCTATATATTATTTGTGCAAACTCTGGTGATAATGATGATTGCATAAATAAAGGTATTATACTTGGTGCAAAAATAGCCCATTTACTAATATAACTAGGTAAAAATAAATTACAAATTATAACAAATATAAAGAATAATAATATTAATGGTAATCCACTCATATTAAGTGAATTTAATATATTAATAAACCATATATTGATTATCATACCTAAATTAGTTTTTCTAAATATTGCAATAAACTGCGACATAAAGAATAGTAATAATATTAAATAACCTATATTATTTTTAGATGATGTTATAAAGTTTACTATATCATTATCATTTCTAATAGTTCTTGCACCAAATCCATAAAATATAGATGGTAATAATATTATTAATGATATTAATCCTACCAATCCAAGTTGAAAATAAGATGTAGAACTCAATAATTGATTTATATATCCAACTTGCGTTTTATCAAGTAATATACCAGAACCAGGTAAAGATGGTATTATCATATAAATAAATCCTAATATTAAGATACAAGCCATAACAAATGCCATCCATAATCCTCTTTTTTCTTTTTTACCTAATATTATAAGTTCATCATATTCTTGATTTCTTTTAGGCAATCTTGGAACTATTATTTTTTCTGTTATAATTGTACCAACAACAACTATTAATATAGTTGCAACAACCATAAATATTATATTACCCCATAGAGACATTTCATAATTTGCATCTAATATTTTTGATGCTATTGTTGAATATGGAATTAATGAATTATCAACATTACCAATCATTAAATTAACACCATACCCACCAGCAACACCAGCAAATGCCGTTACTATTCCAGCTACAGGATTTCTTTTATGTAACATAAATATTATTGCAGCAATTGGAATAATAAATACATATCCAACATCACTAACTAAAGTAGATATAATACCTACTAATAGT
>CANRKE010000091.1 GCA_947631135.1 uncultured Bacilli bacterium
ATGGAGTAATAACAATTAGTATTTCATATATCATATTAAGAAAAATATTAAATTTTAAAGATATCTGTTTAGTAAAATTTTTCATAATTAAATTAGTATCTTAAAATATATGATACTTATTGTCCTTTCTATATTATATTCAAATTTTTATTGTATTTGATTATATTTCATATTATAAAAACAATTTTTTATAGTTCATAAAATTAATTTTTTAACTGTTTTATATTTTAGAAAGTCTTTAACACATTAACTCTAATCACACATACAATTATTAATAATTATAACATAAACCAATTATTGAGTCAATCTTTTACAACATTTTTTTGCAATGGATAAAAGATTAAATTTCTTTATTTTAATTTTCTTTTTTATTATATATTATCTTATTTTTATATGTATTCCCCTACAATTTTACATATTGCTTTCTTGAGAATTCTTTACTAAATTTACTTTTTCCATCTTACAAATTCCCAATTATGGTCTGAAACTTGTTTTTCCTTTGGTGGAAGTTTCATATAATTTCCATATACATCTTTCAAATATTTGTCATAGTTTGATATAATCATAAATTTAGCGTCTTCAAAATTTATATATATTTTTGAATCAAAAAAATCTTTTTCATATATCTTTTTCTTTTTTAAAGTAATTCCTGTACATATTGATCCAACATATTTACAATTTTCAACATTTTTATATTTTTGCATTAATTTATTAATCTTTATTACTAATTTTCTCAAATTAATTGGTTTTAAAAAAAGTGCTATAATATTCTTAATTATTAAATTCTTTTTACTTTTTGATATTTGTTTTTTATATAATTTTATCGAATGAATTTTTCTTAATATATTTAATTTATAAATATATCTTTTTCTCTCTCTTTCATCATTTGGTAAATTATCAATAGGAAATATATCAACAAAAACTCCATAATCTTTTGTTGGTCTTACACCTATTTCTTTAGCCTCTGTTCTTAAATCTACTACTTTAGCAAATAGATTCCAACAATCTTCTTGGGTTTCACATGAAATGTATTTAATATCAGTATACTCATTAGTAGTCATTATTTCTTTTAACTTATCATAATCTTTTCTTAACATAATAATATCAATATCATCATCCCATGGTATAAAACCTCTATGCCTAACAGCTCCTATTGCTGTACCTTCTGATAATGAATATGATAAATTATTTTCTTTACAAATTTTATCAATTTTTTTTAATATGTCAATTTCAACTTGTTGTATAGTACTTAAATCTAACTCTATGTTCTCTTTCATAACATCCTACCTTTTTCATACAATATGAATTTTTAATAGATACTAATATATTTTATAAATTATATATTATCTTATCAAAATGTATTTTTTTATGTATTAAAAATTATCAATTCCATTAAAATATTATAGTTTAATTAAGATAAAATGTCAATACATAACTAGCTGTTTTCAAGACGAAAAGGAAACTTTACATTTTTTAATAAAAAATTTATAAATGCTAGAACTTGGTGAATTATATAAACACCAAAAGTTGTTCTAGCAATAAAATTTATTATCTTATTGTTATGTGGTTTTATATTTAAGAAGAATAAAAATATACAATAAATCTAATCTCTATCTACCATAAATTCAATACTGAATTTCTTTCTTTTGTTTTTAAACCACCTGTGTATACATCCTCAATGCTTTCAGTATATTGTTTATTTGTTTTGCCACTTTTAATTTCTCCTTTATATATTTTTTATATCAATCTAGTTTTATTAATAAATCTTCAACTTTTAACATAAATGTTCTTATATATGGGTATAAATAATCACATATTTTCCTTACTATTTTTTGTATGGTTTCTTTATAAATACTTGCTAATATAATACTAATAACTAGCATACCTATAGCTGTTAATACTATAATTAAATTAATATGATTATAACCATATGTTAAATATATTTTATTATAATATGTAGATCTTGTATAGTTACTTAGTAAAATATTTTCATGTATAAGATATATCAAAAGTGTTAAAGATGATATATAATTAATTGTTTTATTTACAAAATTTTTATTTATAAATAAATTAAAAATTGAAATAGACATTATAACTATAAATGGATTTATTATATTGGCCATATACATTATTTTGGAATTGAAAATAGAAATTTTTAATCCTAAGACATTAAAAATTGCTATAGAAAAAATAAATCCTAATATTGATAATATTAATGCATAAATATTCAGTTTTATATTTTTACGATAATTATGCATATATTTTTTTACATAAGCTACTATAAAATGTAATACTATAAATCCAATTATATTTATATATATTTTTCTAAATATAAATTGCCATATACAAAAATATACAATTAAAAAAATATTAGCTTTCAATAGTTGTCTTTTATTTAAAGAATTTATAATTTTATTTAATGGTTGATGAATAATATAATACAATATATAACATACAATAAACCAATTATTATTAAATGACATTGGGAAAATACATTTAATAATTTCTTTAATTGTTAAATCATACCCACCAATAATACATGTAATCATAATTATTATTGAAATAAAAAATACATCAACTATAATGTATAATACCTTTTTTACTTTCAATTCCTTACTATCTAAAAGAAACCATGCAGAACAACATATAAATATAGCATTACCTACTTGTCCTAAATATCTTATCACAATTGTAAAAAATTCTTTATAATTATCTACTGCCTTTGTAATATCAATTAATCCTATAGCAGTTCCATGATCCCAAATAGGTACAGAATGACATAAAACAATTAAAAACATTGCAAAAATTTTTAAAAGTTCAATACTTGAATTTCTTTCTTTTGTTTTTAAACTACCTGTGTGTGTACAGTCTCAAGGCTTTCCGTGCTTTGATTATTTATTTTTTCTATGTTCATTTTAATTTTCCCCTTTTATTTTTTATATTATTATAAAATCTTTTTATACATTTTTCAAGCTTTTTCTATAATTAATATCAAAATTGCGGTTTTAACCGTACAATTTATTATACAATACCAAACTATCTTTTAAACTTATATTTACTATCTTTTGAATTTTCTATCATATTATTATTTATAACAATTTTTCTCCTCTTACCTTCCCAAATCACAACTTTAATCTTGTTCAATAATACCATCTTTATCTATATTTTCTAATATATAATTTGCTGTATCATCATGTAACTTTTTCTGTTTTTTTACATATACTATGTTTGATAAGATTT
>CANRKE010000092.1 GCA_947631135.1 uncultured Bacilli bacterium
CTTATCATCTTTAATTTTATCTTTTATGTATTTATTCAATTTTTTATAATCTAATAGCTCTTCAAATTCAATAAATTCAAAATTAATAAATATTATATGTTCTCCATCTATTTTCCTTTTTTTCTTTAATTCTTCTATTATTTGATTTAAAATAACTGATTTTCCACATCTTCTTATACCAACTAATATTTTAATTAGATCTGAATCATAAAATCCTCTTATTTTAGATAAATAATCTTCTCTTAAAAGCATACAAATCACCTCTGATTACATTATATATTATTTTTATACTTTTGTAAAGTTATTACGATGAATCGTAATAACTTTACAATTTTAGAAATTATTACGTCTATTATTATAATGTATTAAAAATTAAAATATATTATTCTAAAATTAATATTTTTTTTGATTGCAACTTTTTTCCAATATGATTGTATCAAATTATATATGGTAATGGTTTAATTTCTGTTATGATTTTTCTTATTTATTCATGTAATTAATAAATAAATAATGCAAAAATTATCAAAAATTATCATTTTTTTTAAAATATTTAAAATAACTATTGTTTCTATTTAAATTTTATGATAGAATTAATGTATGCTAAAAGGGTAAGGTGATATTAGAATGAACCAAAATACAATACGTATAATTAATGAAGGGGCTAAAGAGCTAGAAGCAACAGTTATTGCAATGTTTCAAGTTAATGAAAGTGGAAATAAATACTCAATTTATACTTTTAACGAAGAAGATGCACAAGGATTAGTTAAAATATATGCATCTAGATTAGTTGAAGTAGCTGGATTATATTCATTTGTTGCAATAAACAATACCGATGAATGGGGAAAAGTTAAAGATGTAATGAAATATATGGCAAAGACTGATGATAATGATGGAACTAATAATGGTGCAATAAAATTGATACCTTTAACTGAAATAAAGAAACAAATGAAAGAACCAATATCAGTTAATCTTTCAGAAACTAAAGCTGCAAAGATTGGTCCAAATTACAAAGCTGGAATAATCAATTGTTATAATAAAAATACAAATGTTACAGCTTCTGCAAAGGAAGAAGTTAAAAAAGAAGAACAAAAACCAGTTGAAAAGGAAAAACCAATGGAAGTTAATATACCTGATATAAATATTCCATCATTCGAAATTCCAAAACAAGATACAACAAAAATTGAGCTTCCAAATAATGAAGATACAACACCTATAGTTACACCAGCTACTGAAGAACCAGTTAAAGAAGAAGCACTTAATAAGTTTGAAATGCCAAAAGTAGATGCACCTAGCAAAGAAGAAATATCATCTATGAAAATGCCTGATTTTGAAATGCCAACCTTCAATAATGATCTAATAGATAGAAATAATGATGAAGAAGAAAAAGACGAAAGCAATGAATCAGATACAGATGATATAAATGTTCCAAATTTTAATGATAATTTTGATAATAATGAAGATGATTTTGAACCACCAAAAGTTGAAGAAGAAGAGGAATCAGTACCAAATGTAGATTCAGTATTAAATAAAGTTTCATACTATCAAAATATAAAAGAAGATGAAGAAGAAAAACCTTCAAATGAAAATATAATTCAAAATATTGGTCTTGAATTTATGAAGAAAGTATCTGAACTTGCTGAATACGAAAAAGAATTAAATAGAAAGAATAGAGATTTAGAAGCAAGAGAAAGAATACTTACTAAGTTAGAAAAAGAAGTTTCTACTAAAGAAGAAAGACAAAAGAATTTAAATCAAGCTAATAAAAAGAAAGAAATTGAACTTAGAAAGTTAGAAAAAGAATTAAATGATAAAGATAGTGATTTAAATAGAAGAATAATTGAATTTAATAAAAAAATATCAATGTTTCAACAAACATTTGAAACAATGTCTAAAGTGGACTAAAAATGTGATACTTTCACATTTTTTTCTTTACATTATAAAATAAGTAGGTTATAATAATCATAGTTAGAAAGAAGTGGTATAATGCTTGATATTAAATTTATTAGAGAAAATAAAGAAAAAGTTGTTGAGAATATTAAAAAGAAATTTCAAAATCACAAATTACCTTTAGTTGACGAAGTAATACAACTTGATATAGAAATACGTAAACTTAAGGTAGAAGGTGATGAACTTAGAAAGAAAAGAAATGATATTAGTTCATCTATTGGAGAAGCTGTACGTAAAAAAATGCTTGATGATGTAAGTAAGATGAAAGAAGAAGTAGTACAAATAAATGAAAAACTTGTTAATATTGAAGAAGATGAACAAAATTTAAGTACAAAACTAAGAGAAAAACTTATGTTGATACCAAATATAATTGATGACTCTGTTCCAATAGGTAAGGACGATACAGAGAATGTTGAAATTGAAAAATTTGGAGAGCCATTTAAAAGAAGTTACGAAATACCATATCATGCTGATATAATAAATAAATTAAATGGTCTTGATAAAGATTCTGCTGGTAGAGTAAGTGGTAATGGTTTTTACTATTTAACTGGTGATATAGCACGACTTCATTCAGCAATATTGTCATATGCTAGAGATTTTATGATAGATAAAGGATTTACATATTGTATACCTCCATTTATGATACATTCTTCTGTTGTAAATGGTGTAATGTCATTTGAAGAAATGGATAATATGATGTACAAAATAGAAGGTGAAGATTTATATCTAATTGGTACATCTGAACATAGTATGATAGGTAGATTTAAAGGACAAATTATTAAAGAAGAAGATTTACCTATTACACTTACATCATATTCACCATGTTTTAGAAAAGAAGTTGGAGCTCATGGTATCGAAGAAAGAGGACTTTATAGAGTACATCAATTTGAAAAGCAAGAAATGATAGTACTATGTAAAGAAGAAGATTCAATGGAATGGTACAATAAAATGTGGAAATATACTGTTGAATTATTTAGAAGTTTAAATATATCTGTTAGAACTCTTGAGTGTTGTAGTGGTGATTTAGCAGATCTTAAAGTAAAATCATGCG
>CANRKE010000093.1 GCA_947631135.1 uncultured Bacilli bacterium
ATAGTTTGTAGTATATTCTTAGTTTTATCATTACTTTTATTTATATGTGGAGTAATACTTGATGTAATAAATAAAAAACATAAACAATTATATGAATTATATTTAAATGATTTGAGGAGGAAGTAATGATTAAGAAGTATAAAAAATTAATTAAGCAAATATTTAAATTTGGAATTGTTGGTGGGTTAGCATTCATAATTGATTATGGTATATTTACTTTATTAACACAAATATTTAATATACATTATTTAGTAAGTTCTATTATTTCTTTTAGTGTTTCAGTAATATTTAATTATATAATGAGTATAAAGTGGGTATTTGATGTAAATAAAAAGCAAGATACTAAAGATTTTATAGTGTTTATTGTTTTGAGTGTTATTGGACTAGGATTAAATTCTTTAATAATGTATATAAGTGTTGATATTATATCTATTCATGAAATGATATCTAAAATTGTTGCTACATTTATAGTAATGATATATAATTTTATTACAAGAAAAATATTTATAGAAAAGTAACTGTTTATTTGAAAGTGGGGTGTAATCGAGAAATAATACTCGGTAATTAATGGAATTATTAGATTTAAAAGGTTTGGGTAAAAAATCATTATTAAATTTGAATAAATTAGGTATATATACAATTGATGATTTACTAATGTACTATCCATATAGATATGAAGTATTAAAACCTAATGATTTAAATACAGCCCTACAAGATGAAAAAGTAATAGTAAGTGGTACTGTTGAGATAATGCCAACTTTAATTAGATTTAGAGGAAATATGAATAAGATGACTTTTCGTATTTTTACTGGAGATATGATAGTTAAAGTTGCAATATATAATAGAGGATTTTTAAAACATAATTTTGAAATTGGAAAAGATGTAACTGTCATTGGTAAATATGATTTAAAAAATAATTTAATTGTTGCATCAGATATTAGATTTAGTAGAATAGAAGAAACTAAAATTGAAGGTGTATACAGTACTACTAGTGGTTTATCAAAAAAAAGTATATTAATATATATTAATGAAGCTTTGAAATATGTAGATAATATAATAGATTATATTCCAAGTTATTTTAGTGAAAAATATAAGTTTATGGATAAATTAAGTGCGATTAAAATTATTCATAATCCTAATAATATAGATGAATTAAAGCAAGCTCAAATAAGATTGAAATATGAAGAATTATTTATATTTATGTTGAAGATTAATTTTTTAAAAATGCAACGTGAAAAAAAAGAAAATGCAAAAATTATAAGAAATGTAAATAAAGAATGGATATTAAAAAAGGTTGATGAATTTATTAAAAGTTTACCATTTGAACTTACTAAAGATCAAAAAACAGCCGTTGATGATATAATAAATGATATATTATCAGAAAAAAGAATGAATAGAATGATTCAAGGAGATGTAGGTAGTGGTAAAACAATAGTGGGAGCAATAGCTTGTTTTGTAAATTATTTATCAGGGTATATGTCAGCATTTATGGCACCAACAGAAATATTAGCACGACAACATTATGATAATTTTTCTAATATGTTTAGTAAATTTGGGTTGAATGTAGAAGTACTACTTGGTAGTACTAGTAAGAAAGATAAAAAGGATATTTATGATAAATTAAAAAATGGTGAAATTGATATAATTATAGGTACTCATGCTCTTATTCAAGATAATGTAGAATATAAAAACTTAGGACTTGTTATAACCGATGAACAACATAGATTTGGTGTTAATCAAAGAGCTAATTTAAAAAATAAAGGAATAATGGTTGATGTATTATATATGAGTGCGACACCTATTCCTAGAACATATGCACTGACTATATATGGTGATATGGATATATCTAATATTAAGACTAGGCCTTCAGGTAGAAGGGAAATTATTACTGATATAAGATCTAATAAAGAAATAACGGATGTATTAAAACTTATTAAACACGAATTAGATAATGGACATCAAACTTATATTATCGCACCATTAATTGATAATGAAGAGGAAGAATTAAATAATGTTAATTTATTATATAAAAAATTTCAAATGGCATTTGATAAGTATAAAGTAGGTATATTACATGGTAAATTAAGTAATGATGAAAAAGATGAAGTAATGAATCAATTTAGTTTAAATAAAATAAATATATTAATAAGTACAACTGTTGTTGAAGTTGGTGTTGATGTTAGTAATGCTACTGTAATTGTTATATTTGAAGCTAATAGATTTGGTCTTTCTCAACTACACCAATTAAGAGGTAGAGTTGGTAGAAGCGAATTACAATCATATTGCATTTTAATAAGTGATGAGGTTAGTAAAAGATTAGAAGTAATGACTAAGACATGTGATGGATTTAAAATTAGTGAAGAAGATTTTAAATTAAGAGGTTCAGGTGATTTATTTGGCATTAGACAAAGTGGAGATATGAAATTTAAAATAGCTGATATTAAAAATGACTTTAAAATATTGTTACAAACTAAAGAAGATGTAAATTATTCAATAGACAAATTTGATATTATTAATGATTATAAATATGAAAATATATTATCTTCTATTTCACAACTTGATTAATTTACACTTATTTAAAATTTTTTGTTTAACTTTTAAAATTGCTATTGACAATTAATCAAAGATAATATATCATGTTGTTAGTGTGATGATTTCACACTCACTCTTACGCTATAAGTGAGAGTGTATTCAACCAAAACCCCCTGAAGTTCCCTCGAGAGAGGGAACGCTTTTTGTTTTATAAGGGTTTCTGAGGTTTTTAATTTTTTCTAGA
>CANRKE010000094.1 GCA_947631135.1 uncultured Bacilli bacterium
ACCAGAAACTTTTCCATTTCCAAAACAAAAAAACAAAAAGAACTGTTAGAAATTATTTATTTAATTTCGTAACAGCCTCTATTTTGATAACTGTTTACATATTAAATTACTTATTTCAGTTGGATTAGCGATAGGTAATCCTTCTATTAATCTAGCTTGTGCATATAATATTTTACTATATTCTTTTAATTTATCTTTATCATTTTTATATAGTTCTTTTAATTTATTTGCTATTTCATGATTTTCATTTATTTCAAGTATTGTAGTCGCACTGATTTTTTCATCAGTAGGCATTGCATTTATTACTTTTTCCATTTCTGTTGATATTTCACCTTCAGTTGATAAACATATTGGATGTGTTTTTAATCTATGAGTAAATCTTATTTCTTTAACTTCAGGTACTCCCTCTTTCATAACTTCAAACATATCTTTATTTTCTTCGTTTTCTTTTTTAAGTTTTTCTTTTTCTTCTTCAGTATCCAAATTTAGATCTTTACTACTTACATTTACAAACTTTTTACCATCATATTCACCTAATATTTGAATTACAAATTCATCAACATAATCTGTTAAATATAATATTTCAAAACCTTTATCTTTTACAAGTTCAACTTGTGGCATCATATCAATCTTATCTACTGTTTCTCCATTTGCATAATAAATTACATCTTGATCATCTTTAAGTCTAGATACATATTCTTTTAGTGTTACTAATTTTTTATCAGCAGATGAAGTAAACATTATTAAATCTTTTAATTTATCTTTATTTTCTCCATAATTATTATATATTCCAAATTTTAATTGTATAGAAAATGCTTTATGAAATTGTTCATATTTTTCCCTATCATTTTCTAACATGTCAGTTAGTTCTTTTATTATTTTAGTTTCAATATTTTTAGCTATAGTTTTTAATATTCTATCTTGTTGTAATATTTCTCTCGAAATATTAAGTGATAAATCAGGACTATCTACTACACCTTTAACAAAGCTAAAATAATCTGGAAGTAAATCTGCACATTTTTCCATTATAAGTACACCATTAGAATATAATTGTAAACCTTTTTCATAATCTTTAGTGTAATAATTATATGGAGCATGCGATGGAATAAATAACATTGAATGGAAATTTACTTTTCCTTCACTAAAATTATGTATTGTTTTTAGTGGTTTTTCATAATCAAAAAATTTATCACTATAGAAAGTATTATATTCTTCTTCTGAAATTTTCTTTTTATTTCTTTTCCATAATGGTGTCAAACTATTTATAGTTTCAATTTCAGTAACTTTTTCATATTCATCTTTGCTACCCTTTTTTAAATGTTCATGTTCAACTTCCATTTTTATTGGATAAGTTATATAATCTGAATATTTTTTTATTAATCCTTGTATTCTATAATTATCTAAGAACTCACTATATGTTTCGTCTTCTATATCATCTCTTATTGTTAAAATAACATCTGTACCATAGTTTTCTTTATCAGCTTTTTCAATTCTGTATCCATCAATTCCTTCAGATACAAATTGATATGCTTCATCACTATCATAACTTTTACTAACTACTTTTACATTTTTACTTACCATAAATGATGAATAAAATCCAACACCAAATTGACCTATTATATCAATATCTTTTTTTGGCTCGTTTTCATCTTTAAAACTCTTAGATCCACTTTGTGCAATAGTACCTAAATTATTTTCTAATTCTTCTTTTGTCATTCCACATCCATTGTCGCTTATTGTAAGTGTTCTTGCATCTTTGTCGATTGAAATAAAGATTTCAAATTCTTTTTGTTTTACTTTAACACTTTTATCAGTTAGTGATCTGTAATATAATTTGTCAATTGCATCACTAGCATTTGAAATTATTTCTCTTAAAAATATTTCTTTATTAGTGTAAATTGAATTAATCATTAAATCCATTAATCTTTTTGATTCAGCTTTAAATTCTTTTTTTGCCATCAAAATCATCTCCTCATAAATTGTAAAATTCAAATTACACCTATATAATATATCATTCGTTAGCACTTGTCAATAGTGATTGCTAAAAAAATATTATTTTATTACTTATAAATTTATAATTATCAAGTTATTGGAAATATTCTATTACTCCCTCTTTTATCGCTTTACATATTTTATATTGATAATTATCAGTTTTAAGTAAATATCTTTCATTTGCATTCGTTAAAAATCCAACTTCTAATAAGACACCAGGGACTTTTTTAATTCTTCTATACATATAATAAGTGCTAATTTCCTTTATTTTTCTTTTACTATTTAAATTATTTTTAAATGATTCTTGCATTATTTTAGCTAACTTCTTATTATTTTTATTTACATCATCATAGAATACTTGTGCACCATGCCATGTATTAGAAGTGTCTGCATTTAAATGTATTGATAAATACATATTAACAAAATCTTGATCAATCAAATTTACCCTATTTTGTAAATCATCATTTTTTCTATTATATGTTTCAGGATTAGATAAATCATAATCACCTTCTCTTATCATATATACAATAGCTCCTGATGTTTCTAATTCTTTTTGTAATTTTTTTGTTATTTCTAAATTAATTGGAGCTTCTTTTATAGTACCATACATACTTCCAGGATCTCTTCCTCCATGTGGAGGATACTGATAAACCCAAATTTATTTCATTTCAATCTTTTCTTGTTTTCTTTTTTCTTTTTCTAACTC
>CANRKE010000095.1 GCA_947631135.1 uncultured Bacilli bacterium
TATCATTTTCTGTTTTACATTCAAATAGAATATATCCTACTTCACTTAATAATTCTTCTGGTGTTTTATTTGTTTTACATATATCATCATTATTATTATAAACTAATTTATATATATAATTTTTAAAATCGTCTAATATATCATTTTCTTCTAAATCTTTATATAATTCATGACTAGGATTAAAATGCTCAAGTAATATTTGTAGTAGTTTACCATTTTCTTCTAGTATAGTTGATAAATAATCTCTACAATATCTACTCATTTTTTCTCCAAATTTCTTTTTAATTATTTTTAATTCGTCTATCATAATACAATACCCCCTGTTTATGTATTTGATATTAATAACTTTTTTTTAATTTCTTTATTTCTGAATTCTTGTTATTTAACATATCATAAATATTGATATTTTTATTAAGTTCTAAAGCAGAACGACCAATATATTCTATATTTGGTAATGATAACGTTATTAAATTTTCATTCCAGTATAAAAATAAACCTCCTATATTTTTTACATTTGGTAATAATAGTGTTGTTAGTGATGCATTATGGTATAAAAAGCCATTCCCTATATTAATTGCATTTGGTAAGGTTAATGTTGTTAGTCTTTTATTACAGTACAAAAAACCATTTCCTATATTTTGTGCATTTGGTAATGATATGGTTGTTAGTACTCTGTTATTGCATAAAAAGAAAGCACCTATATTTTCCAGCTTATCAAGTTTTAATTCTATTAATTTTTTATTAGAATATAAGAAGTAATCTCCTATATTTTTAACATTGTTATTTATATATCCAATTATATTGTTATCTTTATCCAACTTGATTATTATATCTTCTTTATTCTCAAAACTTATAATAATTTCTTTCCCATATTCTTTTTTTAATACTCTTACTTTATCAAATTCTCCTATAGTATCTGTAAATGAATCAATAATTTTATTATCATATTTTATTATCTTTTTGTCTATCATATCTAATATAAAATATTCAAATACTATATATCTTAACTTATCATATTTCTTTATATTACCATGATCTATTATTATATTATCAGAGCAATAATATATATCATTATCTTCATAATTATATTTATAATATTTACCTTGATGAGGTTGATATCCAAGAATTTCAAAATTATTATTTTTATATTTTTGCACTATATTATAATATTTTTCAAAACTATATGTTAATCCTGGAATTATATTATCTAAATTATTTGAAAATGTTGCATCAGGATTTATAACATCATGATTATATCTATTTTTTATTGATAATGAGTTTGTCCCATCTTTTCTAAATTGTATACTTATTACTGATGTTCCATATTTATCTTGTCTTTTTGGATTCTTATAATCAATTCTTTTTATATTGTCTACATCTTTTTTTACTGCAAAAAACACTCTACAACTGTCTAATCGATTATCTCTAAAAGTACATAATACTTCACCTGGTACATAATACTTTTTAAATGATTGAATATCATCTTCTGTTTTACATTCAAATAGATTATATCCCGCATCACTTAATAATTCTTCTGGTGTTTTATTTGTTTTATATATAATATCATTATTATTGTAAGCTAATTTAAGTATATAATTTTTAAAGTCATCTAATATATCATTTTCTTCTAAATCTTTATATAATTCATGACTAGGATTAAAATGTTCAAGTAATATTTGTAATAATTTACCATTTTCTTCTAGTATAGTTGATAAATAATCTCTACAATATCTACTCATTTTTTCTCCAAATTTATTTTTAATTATTTTTAATTCGTCTATCATAATATAATACCTCCAATTTATTTATTTGATATTAATAACTTTTTTTTAATTTCTTTATTTCTGAATTTTTGTTATTTAACATATCATAAACATTAATATTTAAATTATATTTTAGTGCATATCTACCAATATGTTCTACATTTGGTAATGATAGTGTTGCTAGATTTTGATTTTCATATAAAAATAAAGATCCTATATTTTTTGCATTTGGTAATGATAGCGTTGTTAATTCTTTATTATTGCATAAAAAACCATCTCTTATATTAATTGCATTCGGTAGTGTTAATGTTGTTAGTACTCTGTTATTGTATAAAAATAAATCTTCTATATTTTCTGCATTAGGCAATGATAGTATTGTTAGATTTTGATTTTCAAATAAAAAGTTATCTCCTATATTTCTTGCATTTGGCAATGATAACGTTATTAAATTTTTATTACAATATAAAAAGTCATTTCCTATATTTTTTACATTTGGTAATGATAGTGTTGTTAATTCTGTATTATTGGATAAAAATTCATTTCCTATATTTTGTGCATTTGGTAATGTTAATGTTGCTAGATTTTGATTTTTGTATAAAAAATAATCTCCTATATTTTCTACCTTTTCAAATTTTAATTCTACTAATTTTTTATTTTCACATAAAAAGTTATCTCCTATAGTTTCAACATTATTATTTATATATCCAATTATATTGTTATTTTTATCCAACTTGATTATTATATCTTCTTTTTGTTCAGAACTTATAATAATTTCCTTACCATATTCCCTTTTTTCTACTCTTACTTTATCAAATTTTCCTATAGTATCTGTAAACGAATCTTTAATTTTGTCATCATATTTTATTATTTTTTTGTCTATCATATCTAATATAA
>CANRKE010000096.1 GCA_947631135.1 uncultured Bacilli bacterium
TATTTTGATAATTTACTCATTTCTACCATTGAAAACTCATAAAACATATTAAGTGCAGAATGAGTACCATATTTCTTTATTGGTAATATCCCTGTCATATATACTAAAGCTATATAATCTTTATCTTTAAATAAATCTCTTAAAAAATCTAAATATCTATTTTGTAAATCTTTATCTTTTTGAGCTTCTCTAAATAAAGAGTCCCATTCATCTACTATAAAGATAAATTCTTTATTTGTTTCATAATATATTAAATCTAACATTTTCCCTAATGATTTAATACTATTATCAATATCTTTATATTCTCTTAATAAGTCTTCAATAACTTCTTTTTGTAGATAATCAATTATATCTTCTTTTTCTACTTTTGATCTACTTAAAAATGTTTGAATATTCAAATTAATAACATTATATTTATTTAAATATTTTTTATAAGATTTAGATTTACTAATTTCATATTTTTTAAATAGATCATTAGAATCAACAGTACAGCCATAATATGCACATAACATTTTTGCAACAAATGTTTTACCAAATCTTCTTGGTCTTGATATACATATAAATTTTTGTGGTGTTGATATTACATTATTTGTATATTCTATTAATCCTGTTTTATCTACATATATATCAGCTGATATTATTTCTTTAAAACCCTTATTTCCTGGATTTAAATATATTCCCATATCATCCCTCTTTTCTTAACTTAATTAAATTATATAATATTCAATTTTTCATGTCAATTATATAACTATTATTATTATTATGTACTTTTAATCAGCTTTTCCTTTTAATAATATTTATTACTATATAAAATTAAAATTTATATAAGATAATATTACAAAAAAAGAGTAAACTTCTATATTTACTCCATTAATCATCATATAAGTATTCCTTTAATTTCATAGTATTCTTTGGATGCCTTAATTTACGCAAAGCTTTTGCTTCAACAGATCTAATATTATCTGTTGTACAATTATACATTTTTGATAATTCATTATATGTTTTGATATTATTTTCTATAAATCCGTTTCTTAACATAATTATTTGTGCTTCTTCTAAGGATAAACATTGTAAAATTTCTTTAATTGCATCTGATTTAATTTTTTTAATGATATTATTGAACATTTCATCATCAGTTATTTCAATATTATCTTTTAGAAAAATTACATCTCCATATTCATTATGTCCTACTGGTTGTTCAAAACTCAACATTTTATTATTTTTATAATAGTTTCTTAATTCTTTAAGCATTATATACTTTATTTTTTTAGTAATATATGGAATAAATTTTTTAACATCTTTATTCATATAATCAAAATTATTAATAGCTTCAATAAGTGCGATGTTACCAATTGATTCCGCATCTTCAATAATTGATTCATCACTTACAATTTTTTTTGCAATAGAATGTATTAATGTATTAAAATACATAACTAAATTATCAAAAGAATCTTTATCTTTGTTTTCCTTCCATGATATTAAACAATTATATATTTGTTCGTTATTTATTTTATTAGACATAATATAACCCCCTTAAAACAGTTATATTATATCATATTTCTTATAATTTTGCAATATTTTTCATGAATTTGTCATATAAAAAGTATCTCTAATAATTTTATTAGAAATACTTTTAATTTATTTAACTTCAATAACTTTTACATCATATTTACCATTAGGGCTATCTACTGTTGCTATTTCGCCATGCTTTTTACCTAATAAAGCCATTGCAAGTGGACATTCATTTGAAATTTTATTTTGAAATGGATCAGCTTCTTGACTACCTACAATAGTATATGTTTCAACTTCATCATCATCGCAATATTCAATTTCAACAGTTGAACCAATAACTACTTTACCATTAGATTCACCACTAATTATTTCAACATTTTCAATCATTACTTCCAATTCTTTTATTCTACCTTCAGTTATTGCTTGTTCATTTCTAGCTGCATCATATTCAGCATTTTCTGATAGATCACCTAAACTTCTAGCTTCTTTTAAAGCTTGGATAATTTCAGGTCTTTTTACAGTTTTTAATTGTTCCAATTCATCTTGTAATTCTTTTAATCCTTGTTCTGTTAAATAAATTTTTTTATTTGACATAATTTCACCTTCCTATTTTATTTAACAAAAAACCACTAAATAGTGATTTTATAAAAAATATAAAGTCCAAAATGGACTTAAATTTCATATGGTGGAGAATGAGGGACTCGAACCCTCGACCCCCACGGTGCAAGCGTGGTGCTCTAGCCAACTGAGCTAATTCCCCGAGTGGTGTCCCGTTGGCGACTCGAACGCCAGACCCTTTGATTAAAAGTCAAATGCTCTACCTACTGAGCTAACGGGACGTAATACAAAACAAAGTGGCTGCCTCGGCTAGATTCGAACTAGCGCATGTCAGAGTCAAAGTCTGATGCCTTACCGCTTGGCTACGAGGCAATATATATTATCAAAGTGGTGGAGGGAGATGGATTTGAACCATCGAACCCGAAGGAACAGATTTACAG
>CANRKE010000097.1 GCA_947631135.1 uncultured Bacilli bacterium
ATAATAATAACAAAGAAGTATATCTAAGTTTTAAAATAACAGATTTAAATATAGATAAAGAAATATCAGATGATCCATATTTAAGATATAGCTTGTATCATAATAATGATAAAATAGCTGTAGGTTCATTTGATAATTATGATAAAGATAAAAAAGAATTAGTAATGTTAACTAATTATAAACAAGTATCAAACTCAACAGAAAAATATCAATTATATATTTATATAAAAGATAATAGAGATAATCAAAATCATTTTCTAAATAAAAGTATAAGTGGAAAAATAAAAGTAGAAGGATACGATAAAGAATTACCAACACTCGCTAAAGCGATACTTGGGGAAAATAATCAAAATGTAATAACTGATACACCAGATTTTAGTAAAGTTGCAGTATCACAAGAATATTATGATACATTAACAGAGGAAACTGAGCCAAAAAAATCACAAGCAATTGTTGAAAATGGATTGTACCAGGATACAGACAGTGATGGAAATACATATTACTATAGAGGACATGTAGAAAATAATTATGTAAAGATACCTGGTTTAAAATGGGACAATACAGATGATTATCATAAAAAAGGTGAAGATATGTTGTTTAGAATAGTAAGAATAAATGGCGATGGAACAATAAGAATAATTACAGACGGATCAATTGGTAATAGCACATTTAGTAAATATTCTTCTGAAGAATACGTAGGATATACATATAAAACAAGAATAGGATATGAAATAGGAGAAAAATCAAAACAAGTATACAGAATGAATATATCAGGAAAATCATATTATTATTCAGATAATTTTGAATTTAATAGGAAAGATGGAGGCTACACACTAGTAAATCCAATATTACATACAAATGAAGAATGTTTTAATAATAAATTATTATGCGAAGGAAAATATACCCAATTTTCTAATACCTTATCCCCTAAAAATTCTATAAAAAATCAATTATACAAAACAACAACAGTAGAATCAAAATCAGTTATACGTTATAATGCATATCAACAAAAAGGGAAAGCACTACTAGATCCTAACAGTAAAAATATTGATAGTACAATAAAAGAGTATTTAGATAATTGGTATCAAAAAAATATGACTAATTATGATAAACTGCTAGCAAGAACAATATATTGTAATGATACTACAACAACTGATATCTCATCAAATGGATATTTATATTATGGAACTCGATATAGACTAGAAACAAAAAAAGAGCCAACATATATATGCCCAAACACAGATAAATTATATGGCGGTGAATACAATTTGAAAATAGGTTTCTTATCGGCTGATGAAGAAACTTTTGCAGGTGGAAGTTATAATATTTCTAATAAAAATTATTATTTAACGATAAAAAGTGATAAAAGTAAATGGCTTAGTTCACCAAATTATTTTTTTGATACACTAGCAATTGAATTTTGTATAAAGAAAGATAATTATAGTATAAGTGGTGATGGAACTAATAGCACACATTCAATAGTTCCAGTTATAAATTTACGTGCTGACACATTATTTGAATTGGGAAACGGAACTAAGGACAATCCGTATATAATAAAATAAAATTAATATTCATATAATTAAATAGGAAAATGTACGACAAATATTTATAAATACTATTTTTTTAAATAATAATGTATTTTAGCTTGCATAATTGTAAAAAATATGATATTATTTTAATCGCATCTATGTATGTTTACATAGAAAAAGTGGGAGGCGCGGATAAGCTATTAGAACCACAACGAAAAAGAAGGGAGATGTTTTTCGTGACAAAAAAAGAAATAACTAAAAAAATAAAATTACAAATTCCGGCTGGAAAAGCAACGCCAGCACCACCAGTAGGTACAGTGTTAGGGCCAGCAGGTATTAATTTACAAGAATTTTGTACAAAATTTAACGATGCAAGTCGTGATAAAATGGGTGATGTTTTACCAGTAGAAATTAACGTATATGAAGATAGAACATTTGATTTTGTACTTAAGACTCCACCAGCAGCATTCTTACTTATGAAAGCTGCAGGAATTAAAAAGGGATCTAGTAAGGGTAAGAACGAAAAGGTTGCTACAATTACTGTTGATCAATTAAGACAAATTGCAGAAACAAAATTACCAGATTTGAATGCATACACTGTTGAAGAAGCTATGAAAATAGTTGCAGGTACTGCAAAAAATATGGGTATTGAAATAAAAGACTACGAAGCATAAAATAACATATAGGTAATATTACCTAGTGGGAGGATAAATCCGCATGAACCACATAAGGAGGAATGAAAATGAAAAAGCAAGGAAAAAAATATAGCGAAGCCATTAAAAAAGTTGAAAAAGGTAAGCTATATACAAAAGAAGAAGCAGTTAAACTAGTAAAAGAAACTAGTACTACTAAATTCGATGCTACAGTTGAAGTTGCTATCAGATTAAATCTAGATACAAAAAAATCTGATCAACAATTACGTGGAGCTATAGTTTTACCAAATGGAACAGGTAAAAGCAAAAAAGTTTTAGTAGTAGCAAAAGGTGATAAAGCTAAAGAAGCTGTTGATGCTGGTGCAGATTTTGTAGGAGATACAGATGTCCTAGAAAAAATCGAAAAAGAAAACTGGTTTGAATTCGATACAATAATAGCTACACCTGATATGATGGCACACTTAGGTAAATTAGGTAAAGTACTTGGACCTAAAGGACTAATGCCAAATCCAAAAACTGGTACAGTAACTATGGATATCAAAAAAGCTGTAACTGATGCTCATATGGGTAAAGTAGAATACAGAACTGATAGCTATGGAAATGTTCATGGTATAATTGGAAAAGTGTCATTTGATGAAGATAAATTAGTAGAAAATTTAAATTCATTTGTAAGTAATATAATTAAAGTAAGACCATCTGTAGTAAAAGGAACATACATTAAAAATATAGCAATAACAACTACAATGGGACCAAGTATAAAAATTGATACAAATTCTTTTGACAAATAATCAAAAGTGTTGTATAATAAGCATGTGTTGATGAAGTACCGTAGACAGTAGGGGAGAAATCTTAATTATCCTACCGAGGGCTTAAAGATAAATTCTTTAGAACTCCTATGGTATAATAGGAGTTTTATTACGGTATAAGCACTAAAGTAAAGGAGGCAGAGTTTGTGGCTAATCAAAAAATATTAGATCAAAAACAAAAAATTATTGATGAAATAGCTAATAACGTTGAAGAATCAAATTCATTTGTTTTATTCTATCATTCAGGATTATCTGTTGCTGATGAAACTGAATTAAGAAAAAAATTGAAAGAATCAGATTCAAAATTCAAAATATATAAAAATACATTTTTGAAACGTGCATTAGATTCATTAAATATTAATTTTGATGGTTATTTAGAAGGACCAAATGCAGTTGCATTTTCTAAAGATGCAATCGCACCAATTAAAGTGTTATCTGATTTTGCAAAGGACCATCCTGAGGTTGAACTAAGAATAGGTTTAGTTGATGGAGAAGTTTCTGATAAGGATAAACTAAAACAATTATCTACAATACCTTCAAGAGAAGGACTACTTACAATGCTTGCAGGTGGTATGATCGGTATTGTAAAAGATTTATCAATATGTTTAAGTATGTATGCTGATAATTTAGAAAGTAAAGAAAATTAATTAAGGGAGGAATGAAATTATGGCTAAATTAAATAAAGATGAATTCATTAGTTCATTAAAAGAAATGACATTACTAGAAATTAAAGAATTAGTAGATGCAATGAAAGAAGAATTTGGTGTAGATCCATCAGCAGTTGCTGTTGCACAAGCACCAGTTGCTGGAGGACAAGAAGAAGGACCAAGTAGTGCAACTGTTGTATTAACAGATTGTGGAGCTAACAAAATCCAAGTAATCAAAGTAATTAGAGATATTACTGGATTAGGATTAAAAGATGCAAAAGATCTTGCAGATAATGGTGGTAATGTTAAAGAAAATGCAACAATTGAAGAAGCTAATGATATTAAAGCTAAACTTGAAGAAGTTGGAGCAAGCGTTGAATTTAAATAATAGCAACATTGATTTTAAGCTCGTGTTTTTAAGCACGGGCTTATAGTAGTTTTAGAAAGGGTTATAATGGAACATTATTTTACAAATAATTACAATCTAGAAAGTGATAAAAAATTAATTGAATTTAAATTTAAAAACAAAGAATATAGATTCTATACCGATAATGGTGTATTTTCTAAAAACAATGTTGATATCGGAACAACGGTTTTGTTATCAGCCCTTGATTTTAATAGTATGAATGGGAATGTTTTGGATATTGGATGTGGATATGGCCCTATAGGTATAGTTGTTGCAAGCAACACAAAATGCAATGTTACTATGACTGATATAAATGAAAGGGCAATATCCTTATCCAAAGAAAATATAGAATTAAATCAAATTAATAATGCTAGAACAATAATAAGTGATATGTATGAAAATATAGATGAAAAATATGATTATATAATATCTAATCCACCGATAAGGATAGGAAAAGTTAATCTATATAAATTAATAACAATGGCCAAAAATTATTTAACAAAGAATGGACAACTTATAATTGTAGTAAATAAACATCAAGGTGCAAAATCGCTAATAAATGACATGAGTAAGTACTACAATATAGATGTAATTTTAAAAAAACATGATTTTTTTGTAATTAATTTAAAAACTAATTGACAAATTGTATTTTATCTGATAACATTATAAATTGGCGACATATTCTTTTAATAAGTCTATGTTCTTTGTTAAAAATTTATTATTTTATAGTTATAGGGGTGAATTAAGTGGCATATAAAATTAAAAAAATTAATAATCACAGAGAAAGAAGAAATTTCTCAAGAATCGAAAACACTTATGAACTACAAGACTTACTTGAAATTCAAAAAAAATCATATCAATGGTTCTTAACAGAAGGTATTGATGAAGTATTTAAAGATTTACTTCCAATAGAAAACATTTCTGGTGAAATAAAACTAGATTTTGTTTCATATGAATTTGATGAACCAAGATATACTATTAAAGAAGCAAAGTATAGAGAAACTACATATGCTGCTCCTTTAAAAGTACAAGCTCGTTTATACAACAATGAATCTGGAGAAGTAAAAGAACAAGAAATATTCTTAGGTGAAATGCCTATAATGACTGATTCAGGTACATTCATAATAAACGGTGCAGAAAGAGTAATTGTATCACAATTAGTTCGTTCTCCAAGTGTATACTTTTCAAGAGAAGTAGACAAAAATGGAAGACACGTTTTTGCATCACAAATTATTCCAACTAGAGGTACATGGTTAGAATTTGAAATGGATGCTCGTGATGTAGTATATGTAAGAATAGATAGAACTAGAAAAGTTCCATTAACTACATTATTACGTGCATTTGGATTATCAAATTCTGAAGAAATTACTAATGTATTTGGAGAAAATGAATATATCTTAAATACTATAGGGAAAGATTCAACTAAAAATACAGACGAAGCTCTAATTGAAATTTATGAAAAATTAAGACCTGGTGAACCTGCTACATTAGACAGTTCTAAAAACCAATTAATCACAAGATTCTTTGATGAATTTAGATACGATTTAGCTAAGGTTGGTCGTTACAAATTTAACAGAAAATTAAATGTTGCAGATAGACTTTTAAATAATATAATTGCAGAAGATATTATTGTTGATGGTGAAGTAGTTGTATCTAGTGGAACATTAATTACTAAAGAAATTTTAGCTGATATTAAACCAATACTAGATAATGGATATGGAACACATGAAGTTACTATAAATCATGATTTAGATGATTACAATATTGTTCAAGAAATTAAAGTATTCTCACCAAACAATAAAGAAAAAGTAGTTTCAATAATTGGTAATGATCCATCATTAACTATTAAAAGACTTACAATTTCAGATTTTTATGCAGCAACATCATATTATTTAAATTTACTTGATGGTATTGGTTCTGTTGATGAAATAGACCATTTAGGTAATCGTCGTGTAAGACAAGTTGGTGAATTATTACAAAATCAATTTAGAATTGGTATTGCTCGTATGGAAAGAGTAATAAGAGAAAGAATGACAACTCAAGAAATGGATACTATTACTCCTAAAACATTAATTAATATAAGACCAGTTACTGCTGCAATTAAAGAATTCTTTGGAAGCAGTCAATTATCTCAATTCATGGATCAACAAAACCCAATCGCAGAACTAACAAACAAAAGACGTTTATCTGCATTAGGACCTGGTGGTTTATCTAGAGATAGAGCTGGTATGGAAGTTAGGGACGTTAATGCTAGTCACTACGGAAGAATTTGTCCTATAGAGTCACCAGAAGGACCAAATATTGGACTTATTACATCTTTAGCTAGTTATGCTAAAATAGATGAATATGGTTTTATAATGACACCATATAGAAAAGTTGAAAATGGAGTAGTAACAGATCAAATAGATTATCTAACAGCAGATGAAGAAAAAGATTTCTATATATCTCAAGCAACTATTAATATTAAAGATAAAAAGATTTTAGATAAAGAAGTTACAGCTCGTTATAGAGAAGAAAATATAATGATAGATAAAGATAAAATCGATTATATTGACGTATCTCCACAACAAGTAGTTGCAATAACTACAAGTTGTATTCCATTCCTTGAACATGACGATGCTACACGTGCACTAATGGGTGCAAACATGCAACGTCAAGCAGTACCACTTTTAAAAACTGAAGCACCTCGTGTTGGTACAGGAGTTGAATATATTGCAGCAAAAGATTCAGGTGCAGTAGTAGTTGCAAAAGCTGATGGTATTGTTGAATATGTTGATGGTAGAAAGATAATAGTTAAAAATGCAAAAGGGAAAGATACATATTATCTAACAACATTTGAAGGGTCAAACCAAGGAACTTGTTATCATCAAAGACCATTTGTAAAGGTTGGTGATAAAGTTAAACGTGGTGAAACAATTGCTGATGGACCAAGTACAGATAAAGGTGAACTTGCATTAGGTAAAAATGTTGTAGTTGCATTCATGACATTTAATGGATACAATTATGAAGATGCCGTAATAATGAACGAAAGATTAGTTAAAGATGATGTTTATACATCAATACATATAGAAGATTATGAAACTCAATGTCGTGAAACTAAATTAGGACCAGAAGAAATAACACGTGATATACCTAATATTGGTGAAGACGCAAGACGTAATCTAGATGCTGATGGTATTATAAGAATAGGTACAGAAGTTCATGAAGGAGATATACTTGTTGGTAAAGTTACACCAAAAGGTATGAGTGAACTTACTAGTGAAGAAAAATTATTACATGCTATTTTTGGTGAAAAAACTAGAGAAGTACGTGACACATCATTACGTGTTCCACATGGTGGAGATGGTATTGTACATGATGTTAAAATCTATACAAGACGTGATAATGATGAATTACCTGCTGGTGTATCAAAAGTAGTAAGAGTATATATAGTACAAAAAAGAAAGATTCAAGTCGGAGACAAAATGAGTGGTCGTCATGGTAATAAAGGTGTTATATCATTGATATTACCTGAAGAAGATATGCCATATCTACCAGATGGTACTCCAGTTGATATCATGCTTAATCCACAAGGTGTTCCATCCCGTATGAATATTGGACAAATATTAGAACTTCATCTAGGAATGGCTGCAAAGAAATTAGATTGTTATGTTGCAACACCAGTATTTGATGGTGCTAAAACAGATGATATTGATGCAATGATGAAAGAAGCAGGAATAGATGATGACTATAAAACTGTATTATATGATGGTAGAACAGGTGAACCATTCGATAATAGAATTAGTGTTGGTGTAATGTACATGATTAAACTTGCACACATGGTTGATGACAAGTTACATGGACGTTCAACAGGACCATACTCATTAGTAACACAACAACCACTTGGTGGTAAAGCACAATTTGGTGGTCAAAGATTTGGAGAAATGGAAGTTTGGGCACTATATGCTTATGGTGCAGCACATACATTACAAGAATTGATGACTGTTAAATCAGATGATGTTGTAGGTCGTGTTAAAGTATATGAATCAATTGTTAAAGGACATACAATTGATCAAGCAGGAATACCTGAATCATTTAGAGTATTGATTAAAGAATTCCAAGCACTTGGACTTAACATGTCAATCATAAATGATAAAAATGAAGAAATAGGATTAAAACAACTTGAAGAAATTGAAGAAAATGATGATACATCATTAGATATTGATGATTTAGAAGATTCTGAATTAAAAGAAAAACTTGCACTTATAGATAGACTTGCAATAGAAAATAAAAAAGACAAAGATGAAATGACAGATGATGAAGATGATAGCTATATCGAAAATGATGATGATGAATACAACGAAGATAATGATGAAGAATATGAAGATATAGAAGAAGATAATGAAGAAGGGAGTGATTTTTAATGATAGAAGTAAATAATTTTGAAGCGTTAAAAATCTCTCTGGCTTCACCAGAAGATATACGTAGTTGGTCAAATGGAGAAGTAAAAAAGCCTGAAACAATCAATTATAGAACATTAAGACCTGAAAGAGATGGTTTGTTCTGTGAAAAGATCTTTGGACCTACAAGAGATTTTGAATGTGCTTGTGGTAAATATAAAAGATTAAGATATAAAGGTATTGTTTGTGATAGATGTGGTGTAGAAGTTACTAAATCAAAAGTTAGACGTGAAAGAATGGGACATATCGAACTTGCAACACCAGTATCACATATATGGTACTTTAAAGGTGTTCCATCTCGTATGGGATTAGTACTAGATATGTCTCCAAGGGATTTGGAAGAAGTTTTATACTTTGTATCATATGTTGTAATTAATCCTGGAAATGCACCACTTGAAAAGAAACAAACATTATCAGATAAAGAATATAGAGCTTACTATGAAAAATATGGTGATGGTTTCGAAGTTGGTATGGGTGCTGAAGCAATTAAAAAATTGCTTATGGAAGTAGATGTTGAAAAAGAATTATACGACATCAGAAAAGAATTAAAAAATGCACAAGGACAAAAAAGAATTAGACTTACAAAACGTTTAGATGTATTAGATGCATTCGCTCAATCAGGTAATAAACCTGAATGGATGATTCTTGATGTACTTCCAGTAATTCCACCAGAATTAAGACCTATGATTCAACTTGATGGTGGTAGATTTGCTACTAGTGATTTAAACGATTTATATAGACGTATAATAAATAGAAATAATCGTCTTAAAAGATTGATTGAACTTGGAGCTCCTTCAATAATTATTCAAAATGAAAAGAGAATGCTTCAAGAAGCAGTAGATGCATTATTCGATAATGGTAGACGTGGAAGAAATGTTACTGGTGCAGGTAACAGACCATTAAAATCATTATCTAGTATGCTTAAAGGTAAACAAGGTAGATTTAGACAAAACTTACTTGGTAAACGTGTTGACTATTCTGGACGTAGTGTTATCGTTGTTGGACCTAGTCTTAAAATGTATCAATGTGGTATTCCAAAAGATATGGCACTTGAATTATTTAAACCACATGTTATAAATGGATTAGTATCAAAAGAAATTGCAACAAACATAAAAACTGCAAAGAAAATGATAGAAAACAAAGATGAAAAAGTATGGAATGTTGTAGAAGAAGTTATAAAAGAACATCCAGTATTATTGAACCGTGCTCCAACACTTCATAGACTTGGTATTCAAGCATTTGAACCAGTATTGATTGGTGGAAAAGCTATAAGATTACACCCATTAATTACACCAGGATTTAACGCAGACTTTGATGGGGACCAAATGGCTGTACACGTTCCACTTTCTAATGAAGCCCAAGCTGAAGCAAGATTACTTATGCTAGGATCTAACAATATTCTAAATCCAAAAGATGGTAAACCTATTGTTACACCAACACAAGATATGATTTTAGGTAATTACTATTTAAGTATTGAAAAGCCTAATTTAGATGGTGAAGGTAGAGTATTTAAAGATTCAAATGAAGCAATTATGGCATATGAAAGAAGAGAAATAACTCTACATACTCGTATTGCTGTACCTGTTGATTCATTTAAATATAAAGTATTTACTGATAATCAAAAAGGAAAATATCTTGTAACTACTGCTGGTAAATTAATTTTTAATGAAATTTTACCTGATTCATTTGCATATGTAAATGAACCTAGTGATGAAAATATTGAAGGATTTACTCCTAATAAATATTTCATTGAAAAAGGTAAAAATATACCTGAAGAAATAGCTAAAATGGAAATAACAAAACCATTTGTAAAAGGTACTTTAGAAAGTATTATCGCTCAAATATATAAGAGATATAAAACTACAGAAACTTCTGTAATGCTTGATAAACTTAAGGATCAAGGATTTAAATATTCTACAAAAGCTGGAATATCTATAGCTGTAACTGATATTGTAAGTAGTACAAAGAAAGAAAAAGTTATCGAAGATGGTAATGCAATGGTCAATAAGATTAACAAACAATATCAAAGAGGTTTAATTACTGAAGATGAAAGATTTAATAAAGTAATAGCTACATGGAATGATGCTAAAAAAATAGTATCTGATGAACTTGAAGAAATAGCTAAAGACCCAGAAAATGTTGATAACCCAATTTTCATGATGATGAACTCTAAAGCACGTGGTAATATATCAAACTTTACACAACTTGCTGGTATGAGAGGATTAATGCAAAAACCTAATGGTCAACCTGTTGAAATTCCTGTTAAATCATCATTTAGAGAAGGATTATCCGTTTCAGAATTCTTCTTATCAACACATGGTGCTAGAAAAGGTAGTGCCGATACAGCACTTAAAACTGCTGACTCTGGTTACTTAACTAGACGTTTAGTTGATGTTGCACAAGATGTAATTATTAAAGAAGAAGATTGTGGTACAATTCAAGGACAAGTAGTATATGAATTTATTGATGAAAAAGCAAATACAACTATTGAAAGTTTATATGATAGAATTGTTGGTAGATTTACTAATAAGAAAGTAATTAATCCTGAAACTAAAGAAGTTATTATTGATAAAAATGAATATATAACTGAAAATATAGCTGAAAAAATAGTTAAAGCTGGTATTAAATCAGTAGAAATAAGAACTGCTCTAACATGTAAAACACATAATGGATTATGTAGAAAATGTTATGGTAAGAACTTGGCAACTGGACTTCCTGTTGAAATTGGTGAAGCTGTTGGTATAATGGCTGCACAATCAATTGGTGAACCTGGTACACAACTTACAATGCGTACTTTCCATACAGGTGGTGTTGCTGGGGATGATATTACTCAAGGGCTTCCACGTGTTCAAGAACTATTTGAAGCTAGAAATCCAAAAGGTAAAGCAACAATTGCTGAAATTGATGGTAAGATTAGCAAAATTGAAGAAGTTAATGGTAAATTTAAAATATATATCAAAAATGATGTTGAAACACGTGAACATGTTACAAGTTATGGTGCTAAGTTAAGAGTTGAAAAAGGAGATAAGATCTCTGCTGGTGAACGTTTAACTGAAGGAGCTATTAATCCAAAAGAATTACTAGCTGTAACTGACCCATTAACTGTACAAGAATACATACTAAAAGAAATACAAAAAGTATATCGTTCTCAAGGTGTTGATATCAGTGATAAACATATCGAAATTATTGCTAAAAGAATGATCTCTAAGATAAGAATTAGTGATGGTGGAGATACAGATATTTTACCAGGATCATTAATTTCAATTAACGAATTTACAGAAGCTAATAAAAACATAATTATAGAAGGTAAGAAACCAGCTACTGGTAGACCAATTCTATTAGGTATTACCAAAGCTAGTTTGGAAACTGACTCTTATTTATCAGCTGCATCTTTCCAAGAAACAACAAGAATACTTACTGATGCTGCAATACGTGGAAAAGTAGATAAACTACAAGGATTAAAGGAAAATGTTATCATAGGTAAATTAATACCTGCTGGTACTGGAGCAAGAAAATATAAAGATGTTAAATATTCATTAGCTACGAGTATGAATGGTGATGAACCATCAGAAGCACTAGAAAATGATTTACTTGCTGATTCAAGCGATGATGAAATAGTTGGAGCTCAAGAATCAGTTGAACAACCATCTGATAGTGTAGATGTAAATAATGAAGAATAGCATAATTAGTAATCAAGTAGAGAAAATTAAATAAACTTTCTCTACTTGATTTTTTTATTCAATGTATAAAATCATGGAGTTTAGTATTCTAATTATATGTGTTTTCTCATAATCAACATATATGTTTGATATCAATCATCATTACCTAATATATAAAAAAGAGGTGTTAATAATTCAAAAAATGATTTGATAAACAGTAAATGAAATTATAAGATATATGATAGATAAACTATCTATTTTAAGTGATAGCTCAAAGGTATATTTTAAAAAAAATATAACAAATGTTTAATTTTTATTTTATTAATAACAGATGTAAAATTATAAATTTTTAATAATCATATTATATATTTCTTCTGGTGGTTACAATATAATATATATTATTTAAAATAATATATATTAACTATGACAACAAAATGATAAAAACTATATGTAAATTATTGGAAAATTATTTTAATAATTCGACAATTTTTTATAAAAATAATTAAATATATATTTTATTTTTACTATGAAAATGTTATAATAAAAACTGACAAAGAGGAAGTGGTAATCTGTGGAAATAATACGCGCAATGAATGTAGAAAAACAATACAAAAATGGTGTTACAGCTCTTTATAATATAAACTTAAGTATTAAGAAAGGTGAATTCGTATTTGTAATTGGTGCAAGTGGTAGTGGTAAATCAACACTTATAAAAATGATGTACAGAGAAGAAAAGCCAACACATGGTCAAATTATTGTTGGTGGAATTAACGTAGGTAAACTAAGAAATGGTAAAGTTTACAAATTAAGAAGAAAAATAGGTGTAGTATTTCAAGATTATAAATTATTACCAAAATTAAATGTTTACGAAAATGTTGCATTCGCACTTGAAGTAATAGGAATGCCAAAATCAGAAATTAGAAATAGAGTTATAAAAGTACTAAAATTAGTTGGTTTAAAAGAAAAAGTAAAATCATATCCAGACCAATTATCTGGTGGAGAACAACAAAGAGTCGTAATTGCACGTGCAATTGTAAATGATCCAAAGATACTAATATGTGATGAACCTACTGGAAATCTAGATCCAGTAACTAGCTTAGAAATAATGAAAGTATTAAATAACATTAATAGAAAACT
>CANRKE010000098.1 GCA_947631135.1 uncultured Bacilli bacterium
AATGAACAAATGTTTTATTTGCTCACTCTTTGATATGCTTTATTTTTTATTTTGCTTTTTTTTCGTGAATAGTAACAGTTTTTTCGACAAAACTCTTCACAAATAAATAATTTGTGCTATAATATGCTTACATAGATTTTAGATCTTGGGCTGTCTAAATATCTATAAAATATTTATCATCTAATGATAAATAACATATGATAATAGTAAGAGGGAGGAATATAATGAAAAACAAAAAAATTGTATTTGCGATTATATTATTCTTATTAATTGGATTTACAATATTTACATTTGCAAATCCTAGTAAAGATGAAAAGACATTTGAAGATAATAATTCAAAAACTGAAGATAAAGTTGATACTAACAAAGATAAGAATAAAGATAGCATTAATACAGATAATAGCGATAGTCTAAATACTGATGAAAACAAAACAGATGCTACAACTAATGATAATGGTACTAATAGCGTAAGAAATAGAAGCAATACTAATATACAAAGTAATGCTACTTCGACTGTCATAGTTGAACAAAGTGATGACAAATATGCAAAAGCCCTAGATGCAGTAGTAAAAGCAGAAGGTTCATTAAGCCAAGATGATTTAAATACTGCAAAAGATTTAGTCGGAGATTTAGATGAAGGCGAAGATAGAAATAAACTTCAAGATAGAATTGATGATGTACAAGATATAATCGATGTTGAAGGTTTAGTATCTACGTTAGAATCTAAAAAGACTAGTGCACAAAATAAAGATGAAATGCTAAGTGCACGTGAATATAACACATCTCAAAAAATAGAAGATGCTGTTAAAAATTTAAAAGATAGTGAAGCTAAAAATAATTTGAAAAAACGTTTGGATAGCGCACTTAAAGTAGTAAATGATGTTAATCCTGCAGAAGTTGATGGTATAGATGAAAAATATACTAATGCAGATAGTGTAACATTAACTATTACTGATGAAAATGGATATACTGCTACATTAAATGGTGATCCATATGAAAGTGGTAAAGAAATTACTGATGAAGGACATTATACTTTAAAAGTAGTTGATGAAGCATTTAATGAAAGTGAAGTAGAATTCATAATCGATAGAACTTCACCTGTAGTAAACATGTCTGATGGTAAAACTTATGAAGGTGATGAATATACATACTATAATAGTAGTGTAACACCTGAAATAGTTGAAGAAAATATTGATACTGTAGTATTAACAAAAGATGGTGCTACTGTTGATGGATATACTAATGGTGAAATAACAGATGAAGGTAAATACGAATTAACTGTTACTGATAAAGTTGGTAATAGTGTAACTGTAAAATTTGTTATTGATAAAACAGAAGGAACTGTTACATTTGATAATAATGGAAGTGATTCAAATTCATACAATAATGTAACTGTTACAGCTACAATTAATGAAAAATATCTTGATAAAGTTGAATACTTAATTACACCATCTCATACATTAGATGATGTTAAAAAAATGGAATTTACTGAAGCAGAAATTTCTGAAGATAACACAATTAAAATTACATTAAGTGAATTAAATGGTACATATAATATTTGGGTAAAAGTTACTGATAAAGCAGGAAATGTATCATATACAAAGCCAAATAATGGATTTAAAATGGATAATATAGCACCAACTGCTACAGTAACATTTGATCCAGCTGGACCTACTAATCAATCTGTTACAGCAACAATTGAAGTTTCTGAACCTATTCAAACACCAGATTGGTGGACAAAAATAGATGAAGAAGGTAAGAAATTTACTAAGACTTATGATAAAAATGGTTGGGATACTGTAAAAATAGTTGATTTAGCTGGTAATGAAGGTAGTATTGATGTAAATGTTACAAACATTGATACAGATGATCCTGATCTTAATAGTATAAAATTATATAATGTTACAAAAAATCTTACAAAAGAACAAAAACATTATATAAAAAAAGATCAAGAAATTATGTTTGAAGTTAAAGCTAATGAAAAATTAGTAACTAATGATTTCAAAGTTACTATAGGTAATTCAACTAGTAAATTCACATATAGTGAAGGTAGTGATTATTACTGGGCTAAAGTAAAAATTAATGATGAAACTTCTATAGAAGAAGGAGAAGTTAAATTTACTATTTCTGGTTATAAAGATCTAGCTGGAAATATTGGAACAACTTATGGTAATTATGAAACAGAAAATGTTACATTATTTGATGACATTAAAGATAAAAATTTCAATTCTGTAATATATGATAAAACATCACCAGAAATAACATTTTATGGTATTGATGAAAATAACATATTAACTGGAGATAAAAGAATATATATAAAAGATGCAAATCCAGCATTTACTGGAACAATAGTAAATAAGGATAATAATAATCAACTAAGAGAAATTAAATCAGATGCAGCTAGTTATAATAAATATTATAAGTTATATGAAACAGCATTTAAAATGAATTATAATTCAATGTATGATGGATCATATAAAATAACAATAACTGATATAGCTGGAAATGAAACAGTAAAAGAATTTGTTATGGACAACACTAAACCTGTTGCTAATTATGTTGAAATTAAAAATCTAGATCAATATACACCAGGTTATGCAAAAACTGGTGATAGAATTTGGGTTTATGCAACAATAAATGAAAAACTATCAGTAGAGCCAACAATTACTATAAATGGAAAAACTGCTAAAATTATGCAAAGAGAAGTTAATGGAAACTCTTATAAATACGTTGGAGAAGTAGTTCTTGATGAAAGTATGGACGAAGGTGAAGTTAAATTCACAATCGATGGATATAAAGATTTAGCTGGTAATGAAGGTGCAAAATTAGATAATTCTAATATAACAGATAAAGAAGGTAATTTAAAATCTGTTACATATATTAAAACACCTGCAGTTTTAAAAGCATCATTTATTAATTCAAATGGTAATAAAGTTGGAAATGAATATTATGCAATTAAAGGTTCTAAAATTACTACTTATATGAGTGTTAATCAAAAATTAGCTCATATGCCTACAATTACTTTAGTCGACGTAGAAGGTAATGAAGTATCATATGGAAAAGACAAAATAGAAGATGAATATGGTAAAATTATAGAAGTCGATGAAATGAGTAAAAATGGAATTTATAGATATCAATTAACTTATACAATTACTGATGATACACCATTAAAAGATGGTAGAATTAATGTTAAATTTTCTGATATTTATAATTTAGCTGGATATAAAGGTATTAATTGGATAAAAGAAGATGGTAAACATTACGAAGAATTAGGAATTGATGATCGTACTAATATGAGTGTAAATGTTACTCTTGATACAAAAAATCCAGAAAATATAAGTGGATCACTTGGATTAGTATCACATAATGGAAATGTTTTAAATAAAGATGGTAAAAGATACTATTATGCTACAGATAAAGACACTATTTATGTATACGCACAATTTGATGAAACATTATCTGTAAATCCAAAATTTACAATAACTGGTGAAACATCTGGTGAATATACTGGTGATATGAAGTATGTTGAAGGACAATCTCGTTATGTAGGTACTGTAAATGTTAAAGATATTGATAATTTATCAGATGGTTTAATTAATATTAAAGTTAATGGCTATAAAGATGTAGCTGGTAATGAAGGTATTGAACTTACTAATGATAATTTGAGAGCTAGTTGGGCAGGAGTTATAATTGATACAACAGCACCAAGTTTAATCGTTGATGGAATAGAATATACTCCTGATACTAAAGGTACAATTCATGCTATAACACCAGATGGTGATGGATCTGCAACATTTAGCGGAGTTGATAAACTAAGTGGTTATGCCGGAATTTGGGGACATGATGTAAATAAACAACCAGAATTACAAAACTCTTATCGTAGAGGTGCTGGACATACTTATTCAATTAAGGCAGAAGATATTTTAGGTAATACTCATACATATTCTGTTAAAGTTATTGATTCTAGTAGTTCAGAATCAATAAGTGATGATTTAAATAATTTAATTGATGGTGAATCAATAAACTTATCAAATAAAGATATAACAGATAATGTTGAAATTAAAGCCAATAATGTTACAATTACTGGTAATAGTAAATCAACAATATCTGGTGGATTAAAAATAAGTGGCAACGGTGTAACAATTAAAGATGTTACTATTGATGGTATTACACATAATACACATAATGGGCTTACTATTACTGGTGATAATGTTACTCTTGAAAACTTAACTGCTAATAATGATTTCCCAGCAATAAATGTTAGTGGAAACAATCTAACAATTGATGGTGGTAATTATTCGCTATATAATAGTGATGTACCAGGTGAAATAAACGGTCGCCAAGGTGAAGGAGTAATAAGAGTAACTAATTCTTGTAATGTTAACATTCACAATGCTACTTTACATGGTGGTATAGCATTAATAAATTTCTGTGGTGAAGCAGATATTGCTGATAATAATATAATTTTAGATTATAATGGTACGGCTGCTTTAGTAGGAATTAATATTACAACTGATAATCAAGGAAATTATACTGCTCAAAGTTTATATAATGCTAATAAATTTGATATTCAAAATTTTGATTACAGTTATTATGTAAAGATTCAACGTATTGATTGGTCAGATATAGATTCGATCAAAATATCAGATTTAAAAACAATTAGTACTCCTGAAGCTTTAAGAGATATTTCAACAAATCCTAGTAGTTACAAAGGAAAAAGAATTGTTTTAGATGATGATATTGACTTAACAGGACAAAATTGGACACCAATTGATGGTTGGGGTAATTTAAGTGGTACTACTATTGATGGAAATGGACATAGTATTAAGAATATGACTGTCGAAGCTGATTCATCTGGTGGATTCATTGGTAATTTAAATTCAGCAATAACTATTAAAAATATCGTATTTGAAAATGCTAATGTAAAAACAAAAAAATCAACAACAAAAGATGATCGTAGTTATGCTGGTGTTGTAATTGCAAAAAGTTATTCTAAAAATACTATTTTAGAAAATGTTACTGTTAAAAATAGCCGTGTTGAAAATGATTGGCAATCTGGTGGATTAGTTGGTTTTTCTGAAACAAATGGTGCGACATTTATAAATTGTACTATTGAAGATTCATATATTGGTGGATATAATGAACCTTATCAAGCTAATTCAACAGCAGGAATTTTATTTGGAGCTGGAGATGCTAGTAATATAACAGTTACTGGTTGTACTGCTAAAAACGTTCAATTAGAAACTGATAACACTGATGAAACTCATTGGGTAGGATATACTTATGGTAAAGAAGTAAAAGTATCTGATAGTACAGAAGAAAACATTACTATTATAGATAGAAGTAAAAATACTTCTCCAGCAGTTAATAATTCATTACCTGAATTAGAAAGTTCTGATGCCGATGAAGCTCAAGAAAACACTGAATCTTCTCAAACTGAAGTAGTTAAATATAATATAGATTTTAAAACTCAAGATTTCCCATATGCTTCTCAACCATTTAGTTTAGTTAAATCTGGAACAACTTATACAGAAAAAGAAATTACTATAACATCTGAAAATGACAAAGATTATCAAGAATATCTTTCTAAAAATAATTATAAGCCAGAAAATGTAATCTGGTGGACACAATTTAATTGTGATATGGATAAATGTGAAGGATTTAATGAAAGTGGTACAGACAATAAAAAAGCTACTATATTTGAAGGTAGAAGAGGAGATGCTTCTATAACTATGGAAGCACCTACAGCCAAAGATGGATATGAATTTGATAAATGGGAAGAATCAACAATAGAATATAATGGTATAAAAATGCAAAGCTTTACAGCAATATATAAAGAAAAGGATACTCAAAAAGAAGAATCAGCAATACAAACATTAATAGATAGTATGATTACAACAACGACTACACTTTTTAAAAACATATAATAATTATATAAGTTAGGATTTATTTCCTAACTTATTTTTTTAAAAAAATATTAATAAATCAGTTTACAAAATAAAAAAAATATAATAATATATAGATGTGGAAGCGATAATGAATGTGGAAAATTCTAGCTATGCTAATCAAAAGGGATTCTTTATGAATAAATAGAGTGGAACCGCGGGTAATCTCGTCTCTATGTATAGAAATCCCTTTTTATTTTTAGAAAGAGGAATGATTATGGAAAAATTAACAATGGAAAAATTAGTAAATACGTGTAAACAATATGGATATATATTTCAAGGAAGCGAAATATATGATGGACTTGCAAATACATGGGATTATGGACCATTAGGAGTAGAACTTAAAAATAATGTAAAGAAATTGTGGTGGAAAAGATATGTTCAAGAAAATGAAAATAGTTTTGGACTTGATTCATCAATACTTATGAATTCAAAAGTTTGGGAAGCTAGTGGACATGTTGCAAGTTTTACAGATCCATTACTAGATTGTCGTGAATGTAAGACTCGTCATAGAGCAGATGCGTTAATTGAAGGATTTAATAAAGATGTACATGTAGATAGTATGACTGAAGAAGAAATGGTAGAATATATTAAAACTAATAATATACCTTGTCCTAATTGTGGTAAATCAAATTATACAGATATTAGAAATTTTAATTTAATGTTTGAAACAAATAGAGGTGTTACTAAAGATAATTTAAGTAAAATATATTTAAGGCCAGAAACTGCACAAGGTGAATTCGTAAACTTTTTAAATGTTCAAAGAACTATGAGAGCTAAAGTACCATTTGGTATTGGTCAAATAGGAAAAGCTTTTAGAAATGAAATAACTCCAGGTAATTTTACATTTAGAACTATAGAATTTGAACAAATGGAACATCAATGGTTCTGCAAAGAGGGAGAAGATAGCAAATATTATGAATACTATAAAAATTATGCACTTAACTTTTTTAAAGATTTAGGAATTGATAGTTCACATTTAAGATTTAAAGATCATGAAAAACTTGCTCATTATGCAAAAGCAGCATGTGATGTTGAATATAAATTTTGTTTTGGCTGGGGAGAAATATATGGAAATCATAATAGAACTAATTTTGACTTAACTAATCATCAAGAATATTCAAAAAAATCTATGGAATATTTAGATCCTGTAACAAATGAAAAATATATACCATATATAATTGAAGCATCATGTGGAGCTGATAGATTGGTACTTGCACTATTAAATGAAGCATACCATGAAGAACTATTAGAAGATAATACAGAAAGAATAGTAATGAAATTTTCACCTGCTATCGCACCTTATAAATGTTTAGTAACTCCATTAGTAAAAAAATATCATGGTGAAAAAGCATTAGAAATTTATAGAAAATTATCTAAATCATTTATGATAAGTTATGATGATACAGGAAGTATTGGTAAACGTTATAGAAGAAGTGAAGTAATGGGTATACCTTATGTAATTACTGTTGATGATAATACAATTAATGATAATACAGTAACAATAAGAGATAGGGATACTATGGAACAAATAACTATAAATTTAGATGATGTAGAAAGTTTTATAGAAGATAAAATAAAATTTTAGGAGGAATAATAGATGAAACTAAAAGTATGTGTTATTGGGGGAGCAGGTTATATTGGTTCGCATGCAGTTTATGAATTAATAAGAGATGGACATGAAGTTGTTGTTATAGATAATTTATCAACTGGATCTAGAAATATGATACATAAAGATGCTAAATTTTATTATGGTGATATAACTAACAAACAAGATTTAAAAAATATATTTAATATTGAATGTAGTGTTAAGCCATTTGATGTTATAATGCACTTTGCTGCAAAACTTATTGTACCAGAAAGTGTAGATAAACCACTTGAATATTACTATAATAATGTTGAGGGTGTAAGAATTATGCTTGAAGTTATGACTGATTTTAATATTAAAAATGTAGTATTTTCATCTACTGCAGCAGTATATGGTGAACCTGTTAATTCTGTATGTAGTGAAACAGATATTACATGTCCTATAAATCCATATGGTGAAACTAAACTTGCAAGTGAAAAACTTATTAAATGGGTATGTAAAAAATATAATATGAACTATTGTATATTTAGATATTTTAATGTTGCTGGTGCAGATAAAAGTTTAGAGATAGGACTTAATAAAGATAATTTAACACATATTGTTCCAATAACAGTACAAACTGCACTAGGTATTAGAAAAAGTATGGACGTGTATGGTAATGATTATGATACTTCAGATGGTACTTGTATAAGAGATTATATTCATGTTTCAGATTTAGCTGATGCACATGTATTGGGTGCAAAATACTTAGTAGAAAATAATAAAAGTTTACTTGTTAATTTAGGTTCAAATAAAGGTTATTCTGTACTTGAAATAATAAAAGAAGTAGAAAAACATTATCCTGTAAATTATAAAATTACTGATAGAAGAAAAGGGGATCCAGCAAAATTAATAGCTTCAAATGAAAAAGCTAAAGAAATACTTGGTTGGAGTCCTAAAAGAGACCTATCAGAAATAATAAATAGTGATATTGAATATAGAAAAAAAATAATGAATAAATCTTGAAATATACTAGAAGATGTATTATAATATTGATTGCGATTAGAAAGAGGTATAAAATTTATGAGTAAAGCAAAAAACATTCATGAAATTGAAGTAAAAATTGAAAAAAAAGATTGGGACGAATACTTAGATAAAGCATTTAACAAAATTAAAAACAAAGTATCTGTTCCTGGATTTAGAAAGGGTAAAATTACTCGTGAAATCTATGATAAAAAAGTAGGTGTTGGAAATTTATTTGCTGATGCGCTTGACTATGCTATTGATTTCGAATTTAAAAAATTGATGGATAGTAATGAGTACGAACCGATTGTAAGACCAACAGTAGATGTTACAAGTGTAGATGAAAATGGTGCAGTTATTGTTTTTACAATAACAACAAAACCAGAAGTAAAATTAGGTGATTATAAAAACTTTGATATTAAAAAAGAAGAAGTAAAAGTTACAGATGAAGAAGTAGAAAAAGAAATAGAACACTTAAGACAAGATTATGCTGAAATAATTGTTAAAGACGGAGAAGCACTAATTGGTGATACAGTTGTAATTGATTTTGATGGTTATTTAGATGGAGAAGCTTTTGAAGGTGGTAAGAGTGAAAATTATCCACTTGAATTAGGAAGCAATACATTTATTCCAGGTTTTGAAGAACAAATAGTTGGAATGAAAAAAGGGGAAGAAAAAGATATTAATGTTACATTCCCTGATGATTATCATGCTGAAAATTTAAAAGGTAAAGATGTAGTATTTAAAGTAAAAGTAAACGAAATAAAAGCTAAACAATTACCTGAATTAGATGAAGACTTTTTCTTAGATTTAGGATTAGATGATATTAAAACTAAAGAGGAATTATATGCTAAAATGAAAGAAGATTTAGAAAAAAATAAATCAAATATGGCTGAAGATAAATATATTGATGAAATACTTTCAAAATTATCTGAAACATCAGAAATTGAATCAATACCACAAGAATTAATAGATAATGAAGTAGATAGAATGTATGAACAAATAAGTCAAAATATTTTAGCACAAGGTATAAAAATGGAACAATATCTAAAACTATTAAATAAAACTGAAATTGAAATAAAAGAAACATTAAAAGTTGATGCAGAAAAAAGAGTTAGAACAAGAATATTACTAGAAGAAATAGTTTCAGTTGAAAAAATTGATGCAACAGATAAAGAAATAGAAGAAAGAATAGAAGAACTTTCTCACATTTACAATATGACTAAAGAAGAAATAACTAATTCATTTGGTGGTAGTGATATAGTTAAATATGATGTTCAAATGAAAAAAGCTATAGAATTATTAGAAGGAAAATAAAGTACGTTTTTGTACTTTATTTTTGGTTTGTAAACATCATTCCTTTATAATATTTCCAAGCTAATACTCTAAAAGCTAATTTACTTATTATTTCTTCGCTAATTTCACCTCTATTAACAGCATCTTTAATTTCTTTTATACTCTTATCATAATCAGTAGTAATTATTAAATCATTACCAGCTAAAATAGCTTTAACTGTAGAATCACTAATATCTTTAACTGCTCCCATATCTAGATCATCAGTAATAATTATTCCTGTAAAAGCAAGATCATTTCTAAGAATATTATGTATACTGGGTGATAATGATGCAGGGTTATCTGGATCTATACTATTAACTATATTATGACTTACTAAAACTGCTTCTGCACCACTTTTGATTCCTTCTTTAAATGGAGGAATATCATTATCCATAATACTTTCACGACTTCTTGTATCTTTACTTGAAGTTGTATGAGTATCAGCGTTATTACCATATCCAGGGAAATGTTTAAGAGTATAAGATACACCAGTTGATTTACTAGATTCAATTACAGTTTTTGCATATGTACTAGTTAAGTTTGTATCTTTTTTTAAAGTTCTTTGATACATATAATCATCTGGATTAGTAGATACATCAACAACAGGAGCTAAATTTAAATTAAGACCTAACTCATTTAATAGCTTACTTTTGTTTATTGTATCTTCTTTTATTTTATCAAATCCACCCAATGTATATAACTCACTTGGAGATTTAAATTTTTCTTTTGATAAATTAGTGTTACTACTTACTCTAACAACTGTTCCACCTTCTTCATCTACTGCAGTAAGAATTGGTATTTCAGATACCTTTTGTAAATCACTAATCATCTTTTTTACTTCATCACTAGTTTTATTAGCAAAATCTTTTTCAAAGAAAAGATAACCAGCAAATTTATTTTTAGTAAGTATTTCTTTTTGATTTTCATTAGGATATCTTACTAGTAATATTTGACCAATTTTTTCATCTAATGACATATTTTTAACATCATTATAAGCAAGTATATAATAATCACTAAATATACCATTATCTGAATAATCAGTTGGAACGCCATCTTCATCTTTAGAAGTTTTAGCTATTTCATACTCTTTAATATTTGAACATTTAATATTTTGCTGAGTGTCAATAACACCAGTATATTCAATTACAATATTATCTCCTGATTTAGCTCTTAATCTATCACATTTAAAAGTATATATAATATTATCTTGATCTTTAATTACCATACTTTCATTATCACTAGACATTACAGTTGCTGATAACTTATTAGTTTTATAATCATTATTTTTTTTTAAAGTTGTTAGTGTTACAAAAAATGAAATAATTAAAATACTAACCGCAGAAATTAAAATATAATTTTTTTTATTCATATGATCACCTGTCAGTAATATTATATAAAATTAAATTTATTAATATTCATATAAATTATAAAAATATCATTATTAAGAAAAACTGTGGTGTTTTTTATATGTTTATAAAAAAATTGAAAAAAGTTGAAAAAAATTAAATACTTTTTGCAATTTTTTTAGAATAATATATTGAGGGGTTATTTAAGAATTTGATTTTCATGTATAGAAATGGAGGTGATAACATTGCCACTAATAGATATAAAAGAAGAAAATAAATTTTTAAATGAATTCA
>CANRKE010000099.1 GCA_947631135.1 uncultured Bacilli bacterium
CTTGCCTTAGAATATGATCCAAATCGTGGTAGGACAGTTGATTTCTTTGTTGGTCAAGTAATGAAAAAAACGAGAGGGAAAGCTAATCCTAAAGCTGCAATGGATTTAATTAAAGAAGAATTAATGAAATTAAAAAAATAAACTAGAGGAGATGATTACATGAGTAAATATAGAACAAATACAAGTAAAGAACTAAATTTAGATAGTGTTGGTGCACAAGTTAAAATTGCTGGATATTTACAAAATTATAGAGATCATGGTGGTGTATTATTTTTAGATATTAGAGATCATTATGGTATAATGCAAGTTGTTATTGATGAAGATGATAAAGATTTATTAGATTTTGCTGAACATTTATCTAAAGAAAGCGCACTAAGTATAAGTGGTGTTATTAGAAAAAGAAGTGATGACACAATAAATAATAATATCTCTACAGGATTAATAGAACTTAAAGCAAATAGTATTGAAATATTATCTTCACCTATTGAAAATTTACCATTTGAAATATTCCCATATAAAGATATTAAAGAAGATGTAAGATTAAAATATAGATATTTAGATTTAAGAAGAGAAAAAATGCATAATAATATCATATTTAGAAGCGAATTTATTAAATATGCTAGAGAACTTATGCAAAGTATGGACTTTTTAGAAATACAAACACCAATACTTACTGCATCATCACCAGAAGGAGCACGTGATTTTGTTGTTCCATCAAGAAAACACCCATCAAAGTTTTATGCACTTCCACAAGCTCCTCAAATTTTTAAACAATTACTTATGACATCTGGATTTGATAAATATTTTCAAATTGCTCCTTGTTTTAGAGATGAAGATGCTAGAAGTGATAGAACATCAGGTGAGTTTTATCAATTAGATTTAGAATGTGCATTTGTAGATGTTGATGATATGTATGAATTAGGTCAAAAAGTTTTGTATTCCTTATTTACAAAATTCAGTAATAAAAAAGTAAATAAAGAATTTAGGAGAATAAGTTATAAAGATTCAATGTTAAAATATGGTACTGATAAACCTGATTTAAGAAATCCACTTGAAATTGTAGACTTAACTGATTGTTTTAAAGATACACAATTTAAACCATTTAGATCTGTTACTGTACGTGGTATAAAAGTAGATAATTTATCAGATAAAAGTAATTCATGGTTCAATGAGATTGTTGATTATGCATCTAGTATTGGTATGCCTGGTATAGGTTATATAACTATGAATAGTGATGGAACTTTTAAAGGACCTATAGATAAATTTTTGACTGATGATGAAAGAAAAATGTTAATTGAAAAGTCTGATATAAAAGTAGGTGGGGTATTATTCTTTATAGCAGATAAAACTGAATATAATAGATATTCTTCCCTAATAAGAGATGAACTAGGAAGAAAATTAAATCTTATTGATGAAGATAGATTTGAGTTATGTTTTATTGTCGATTTTCCAATGTTTGAATGGAATGATGATGAAGATAAATATGATTTTACACATAATCCATTTAGTATGCCTCAAGGTGGAATGGACGCACTAAATAATGAAAACTTAGAAAACATTTTAGCATATCAATATGATATTGTATGTAATGGTGTTGAACTTGTAAGTGGAGCTGTTAGAAATCATGATTTAAATATTATGAAGAAAGCTTTTGAAATTGTAGGTTATGATGAAGAAGTATTAAAAACAAGATTCGCTTCATTGTATAATGCATTTAAATTTGCACCTCCACCTCATGCAGGTATGGCATTAGGTATTGATAGAATGCTTATGATGCTAATTGATACTGGAAACATTAAAGATATTATTGCATTTCCATTAAACAATAATGGTATTGATGCAATGATGAATTGTCCTAGTGAAATTACTGAAAAACAATTAAGAGATGTTCATATAAAATGTAGATAAATATCTAATATTTTACTAAAAATAATTATATATAAAATATCATAATCAATTATTGACTATGATATTTTATAAATTTAACTTTAATTTTTGATTTTTTCTAGATCTTCTATTTTTTCCTTTTCTAAATCAGTTAACTCTGATATAGTATCAATGTCCATACCTTTTTTCAACATTTTCTTCGCCGTAGCAATAGCTTGTTTTAATACACCTTTTTTTTCACCACGTTTTTCGCCATTTCTAAATATAGCTCTACTTAATACATCATATGTGGTAGTTACAATACTACCAAAGTCAATACACTTATTATTCATTACTTGGTTTGCTTCATACATACTTTCTTCCTCTCCTAACTTTTCACCTAATCTTTTATCCATATTAACTATAAATCCTAGTACCCTTTCTTTTTCATTTAAATCTGCGAGACTAATTGTATTATATAACATATTACGAACCTTTTCAAGGTTTACGTGATATATTATATAATTTTCACTCTCTACCAATCCCTTTTTCTCTTCTCTTATTAGGCTATTGTATATTTCTCTGTCGTCATTATAATAATCATAATTATCAAATGATATCATAACTGCTTTTTTGTGTAATACTTCTTCTCCTTTGTCTATCATATTATAACTTACTCCATTTAAAGTATGTAGATTCTTATTTATCGTTTCAAGAGATTTATATGTATTACACTCAAGTAAGATATACCAGTCATCTATTACAACTAATGTATCTGCAATACTTCTTCTATGAAAAATGTTTGCTATATTAATCTCTGGATTATCTATTATCATGTTATCTTTAATATATTCATATTCAAGCGGTATAAAGAAAGATATAACTTTAGCAGTATAACTTCTTATTTTGAATAATTCTTTAAATAGAGAATCCATATAACAAGGTAGTCTATAATCGGGGTATTTTAAGAATAACTTTTTAAATTCTTCCCTTGATTTATTCTTTTTGTTATTTATAATTTTGAATTCATTTAAAAATTTATTTTCTTCTTTTATATCTATTAGTGGCAATGTTATCACCTCCATTTCTATACATGAATGAATTCTTAAATAACCCCTCAATATATTATTCTAAAAAAATTGCTAAAAGTATTTAATTTTTTTCAACTTTTTTCATTTTTTTGATAACAAGTAAAACAATCTTATAAATTTGTAAAACTTGAATTTATGAAAACAAACAATGTCATAAAATTTAATGTTTAAATAAAAATACATTAAACATTAAGAAATGTACTACAAATAATATTAAATATTTTTGTTGAAATTTATATTATATTAAAAAAATTGTAGTAAATATTTTTAAATTTACACACTTTATAAAAAATATTTTTTAAATTAGTACTTTTTGATTGACTCGATATTAAAAATATGATAAATTATAATTGCGAGGAGGTAAGAAAATGGATAGAGAAGAACAAAGAAACAATGGTAATAAGGTATTACTTGCAGTAATCGGTGCTGCAACATTCCTAACTGCTATGGTTGGTGCAACTTTTGCATATTTCAGTGCTACTCATACTAGTGGACCACAAACAGTAACTACTGCTAAATCTAGTTTAACAGTAACAACAACTAATAATACTGTTACTAATATTAGACCTACAACTTGGGGTACAGGTACAAAAAAAGATAGTGACAAAGAAATAGTAAAAATGACTGTTACTGTTACTGGTAATTCAACAGCTGCTGGTTCATATAAGCTATATCTCAATGAACCAACAATTACTTTAGGTTCAGCTAGTGGTGAAAATGAAGCTGGTAAAGCTAGTGATTTCAAATATGCTATATATGATTCAGAAGATAATGCTATAGGTAATACAGATACAGCACCAAAATCATTTACTGGAACTGAAACTACTGGTACTTCAAGTCCAGTGTTAACAACAAAAACATATGCTGCAGGTTCAATAAATGATACTTATTATGTATATGTTTGGGCTGAAAACAATACTGAAAAAGAACAAAATAAATTACAAGATCGTGAATTTAAAGTAACGTTTACTGCAGTTGCTTCTACAATAACTGCAGCTGAATAGAAATAGTAATACAAAAAGGAGGGAAATCATGGAAAAAAAGAATAGTAATAGTATAGTTTTAACTGTTATTGGTGTTGCAACTTTATTAGTAGCTTTAGTTGGTGCAACATTTGCATACTTTAGTGCATCAGCAACATCAGATCCAGAATCTGTTCAATCAGGACATTTAACTATATCTTCTTCACTTGATGAAGCTGATGAAAAAGATATTGTTCCTACTGAATGGAGTGAAACAATGTCTGAAAATGATGATAATATTAATATAGCTAAATTCCAATACACTGTAAATGGTTCTGGTACTACTGTTCGTGATGCTGTTTACGATGTTAAATTAACTGGTACGGTTTCATTGGCTAGTAAAGTTGAAAATGGTGTAACTGCTTCTGATCAAGGTGGAGAGGAATCAGATGTGCTATATAAATTAGTTAGTGGTGAAAGTGTTGTTGCTGAAGGTAACTACAGTCAAATTAAAACTGGTAAACAAATTTTAACTGGTAAAACATTAAATATTAGTGGTAATGATACTTACACATTATATGTATTTATTGATGAAACTAATACTAACCAAGACAAACTTCAAGGTGCCAATGTAAGTGCAACAATGGAAGCTACAGCATACACACCAAAAAGTTAATAAACAAAAAATTTACAAATAAGTTATAGTTATTTATAAATATTTAGGATAGTCCTTCTCATATGAACGATATGCAAACATATGTTCGATATGGGGGGGCATATTTATTTTCTTCTTATTAACTATTTTAAATTTTAAAAAAATAAACCTCTTAAAAACGATTTTACTCTTTTATTGTTTCTTTGTTCGTCTAAATTAAAAGAGAAATAGTTATTATGAAAAGTTTTAAATTAAGATACAAATTAATGTTAATACATCTTAGAAATCAATTATAGTGAAGTTAATGAATTAGATGTTATCTCTTTATATAATGATAAATCTTTATCATTTGCAACTATCAAATTTTTACAGATATAATTGCCTATTCGGACATTGATGTTAGTGCTGATGATATAATGCCCCCCAAAGCTTTGTTGGTTTTCCAACATATATAATTTTGCAATTATAAATTTATTAAATTTAATAGTGTTAATATTGTACAATTAATATATAAAATTGTTACTTATGATATAAATCACTATTAAAATATAATAAATTATAATTGAATAAGTGAAAGGAGGTAAAAAATGAAGGGATATGAGCAAAGAAATAGTGGTAATAAGATTTTACTCGCAGTAATTGGTGCTACAACATTTCTAACTGCTATGGTTGGTGCAACATTTGCGTATTTCAGTGCTACTCATACTAGTGAAAAACAGGAAATTACTACTGCAACAGCTAGTTTAAATGTAACTACAACAAATAATAATGTTAAAGATATTAGGCCAATTGTTTGGAACGATGTTGAAAAAGAAAAAGATACTAATAAAGAAGTTGTTAAAATAGAAGTAATTGTTACTGGTAATTCAACTGCTGATGGACAATATTCGTTGTATCTTAATGAGCCTGAAATTACTTTAAATGAGATAAATGTTTCTGACAATGATGATGGAAGTGTTGACGATTTTAAATGGTCAGCATACACAAAAGAAGGTACAAAATTAAAAGATCCAACATCATTTACTGGTAAAAAAACTAAAGAAGGTAGTACAGGTGTCTTAATTCCTAACAGTGAACATAATTCATATACAAAAAAATATAATGCAAATGTTCCAATTAATGATACTTACTATATATATGTCTGGGCTGAAAACAGTGCAAAAGAACAAAACAAGTTACAAGGAGTTAACTTTAATGTAACATTTACTGCAATTAGTACAACAAAACTTGCTGATGAATAAATTATTTAATATAAAAAGGAAGGAAAAAACATGGAAGATAAAAAAAATAGTAATAGTATACTTTTAACTATTATTGGAGTTGCAACTTTATTAATAGCTTTAGTAGGTGCAACATTCGCATACTTTAGTGCAACTGCAACTTCTGCAGATCAATCCATTCAAGTAGGTAAATTAAATATAACTACTTCATTAGAAGAAGCTAGTCAAAAAGATATTATTCCAACTAAATGGGATGATACAACAATGGATAATAACAAAAATAATGATAATATTGCTAAATTTACATATAAGGTAATGGGAACTGGTACTACAGTTCGAGATGCTGTATATGATGTTAAATTGACAGGTGCTGTTATAATGCAAGAAACTGTTAATAACGGTGTTACTTCTTCAGAACAAGGTGGAGATAAAACACAAGTAATATATAAACTAGTTAAAAATGATCAATCGGTTATTGCAAATGGAAATTATAATGATATTATATCTGGAAAAGAAATTGTACATAATCAATCGATAACTGGTGAAACAAATGATACTTACACATTATATGTATACATTGAAGAAAATAATCAAAATCAAGATAAACTTCAAGGAGCTACTGTAAGTGCTACCCTTGATGCAACAGCATATACACCAAGAATTACAAGTGAATAAGTAATATATAAAAAATATTAAAAAGAAATTTAAATGTATTGACCACCATAAATAAAAATGTTATTCTTATAATAGAAAGGGAATGATTAAATGAAAAAAATTGGAATTGTTGTAACAGGAGTTATTGCAATGCTTACTACTACAATGAATGTTAGTGCATTAACAAAATGGAACTTTAGTGACTGGGAAACAACGGATGAAGTTAATACCAGAGTAGGTGGTTCTGTAAGTAAAATAGATGATAACGAAAACTTTATAAACTTGAAAGGTGCTTCTGAAGAAAAAGAAGGTATGAAATATGGACCACGTAATAATAAAAGTAAAGCATCACTAGCAAATGGAATTAAAGAAGAAGCATATGTTAGTTTAAAATCTTCAGATTATAAAAATGGTGATTTATTTGAATTAACAGTAGACTTAGCTAAAGATTCAAGTGATGTAAGTGATGATAATTATGCAAATGAATCTGTTATTATGACTCAAAAAGTTGGAGAAGTTTTTGTTCTTACATCTAATAATGATCCAAGTTTTAGATATGAAATAAAAGAAGATGGTATTTATACATATAGATGGGAATATTCTATAAAAGATGAAAGTACAATATCATCTACATTTACACTTCTAAAAAATGGAGAAAAATTAACTGAAACAAGCAAAGATTTAACTGATAATAAGGGAGCTACACTTAATGATGTAGTAGTAAGATATTTCTGGGCATGTAATATTAAAGCAGATCATGGTGTAGATATATATACTAGCCTACCATCAGCTAAAGTTAATTTTGATGATGATACAAAAAATGAAAGTTCAGTAGCTACTGATGAAAATTTTGGTAATACAATACTTGAATCACTAAAAAGTAAAGGTAAATTAAATAATGTTACTGATAACGTAAATGTTTCTCTAGTAACTAAAAAAGAAGTTGATAGCTCAGTAACTGAAAATTTCAAAAGTGTACTTGGAAAAGGTACAATTGCAGATTTATTTGATATTTCAATTTTAGTACAATATGGTGATACATCTTATAATTTATCAGAATTAGATAAACCAATAACATTATCTATTGCATTACCTGAATTACCAGCAGTAAAAGATGGTTTAACTAGAACATATTATATTTTAAGAATGCATGAAGGTACAGTTGAAAAAATAAATGCAAGCCTTTCAAATGATGGTAAATCTTTATCATTTGAAACTGATAAATTCTCAACATATGCAATTGTATATGAAGATGTTGCTGAAGAAGCTGTTCCAAAAACATTTGATGGCATTTCATCTTATATGATACTTGCAGTTGGAAGCTTACTTACTTTATCAATAATGGCTGCATATATTTATAAGAAAAAATCACATAATAATTAATGTAAAAGAACTGTAACGAAGTTAAATAATTTCGTTCAGTTTTTTTACATAATTATAATATATTTATTAGATAAACTTAATTGCGATGACACTGTTGTCGCAATTGAAAATATTATTAAACTTTTTCAATCATTTATATAATAAATCTAAAACAAATATATTTTTAAGAAAAAAGAACATTTATAATAAATTTCTTAAAATATACATCAATAATTTTATTACTTCTTACTTTGCTGGTATTAGCAATAAAAAAATAGACACTCAAAACTGAGTGTCGTACTCAAAATGAGGCGACATTCACACGCAAAATCAAATGTTCCT
>CANRKE010000100.1 GCA_947631135.1 uncultured Bacilli bacterium
CCTCTCGTTTTTTTCATTACTTGACCAACAAAGAAATCAACTGTCCTACCACGATTTGGATCATATTCTAAGGCAAGAGTTTTATTTTCTTCTATAACTTCTAAAATAACATTTAATATCTCAGAAGTATCAGTAATTTGTTCCATATTATTTTCTTTAATTATAATACTAGGTTTTTTATTTTCTTCTAAACATTTATAGAAAACATCTTTTGCTTGTTTAGTTGAAATTGTACCCTTATTTATATATTCTATTAATTCTACTAAATCATCTGTTTTAAAAGTACAATCATTAATATTTATTTCTTCTTTATTTACGTATCCTAAAATTCTTGTATTAATCCAATTAGCTGCTATTTTGGGATCTACACCTTTACTTATTACATCTTCAAAGTAAAGAGCTGTTTCTATATTTTTAGTAAGTATACTTGCATCATATAAAGATAAATCATATTCACTCATATATTTTTTAATTCTATCATATTGTAACATTGGTAATTTATCTTTTAATTCTTTAATTAATTCATCAGTAATTTTAATAGGTGGTATATTAGGTTCAACATAATATTTGTAATCTACTCCTTCAACTTTTTCACGCATTCTATAAGTTTTACCAGTAGAATCATCATATCTTCTTGTTTCCATTACTATTGCTTCACCATTATCTAAGGCTTCAGATTGTCTTTTTATTTCATAAATTATAGCATCTTTAACATTACTGAATGAATTTATGTTTTTCATTTCAACTTTAGTACCTAATTTATCTGAACCAACAGGTGCGAGTGATATATTAACATCGCATCTCATTTGTCCTCTATCAGTTCGAGCATCGCTTATATTAGTATATAAAAATATTCTTCTTAATGCATCTAAAAAAGCTAATGCTTCATCTGCAGAATGAATACATGGTTCAGTAACTGTTTCTAAAAGTGGAACACTACATCTATTATAGTCAATTAATGAGTAAGTATCATAATGATCTAAACTTGCAGTATCTTCTTCTAGATGTATATCATGTATATCTATTCTTTTTTCTTCATCACCAACAAAAACATTTATATATCCATCTACACCAACAGGTTCAGTATTCTGTGTTATTTGATATCCTTTAGGTAAATCAGGATAATAATAATTTTTTCTATCAAAATACATATATTTTGGTTGCTTACAATTCAAAGCTATAGACATCATTATAGCTTTTCTTACTGCTTCTTTATTTGCAACTGGTAAAATACCAGGAAATGCCATATCAACTTCTGTTATATTTTCATTTGCATTCTCGTTATAGTTATTTGGAGATGCTGAAAACATCTTTGAATTTGTTTTAACTTCACAATGTACTTCTAATCCTATAGTAACTTCATATTTACTATCCATCAATATCACCTCTAGCTATTTGTCCTTTATAATCCATTGTAGATTCAATTAAATATGCAATATTAAGTAATTCTAAATCTTTTTTAATACCACTTGTTATATTTAATCCTATTGGCATATTATTAACAAAACCACAAGGTATAGTAATACTTGGAAATCCACCAAAATTTCCTATAGCCATATGATTATCAAATAAGTATCTATCTGATAATTTATCAATGTTTTCTGATTTAAATTCTGGAGCTATAGAAAGTGTAGCTGGAAGTATCATTCCATCGTATTTTTTAAATAGTTCTGTCATTTTATCAACTATTAAATGTCTTACACGTCCTGCATTTAGAAACAATCTTTCTTGATTTTCTTTTTGTAATATATAACTACCTAAAACAAATCTTCTTTTAATAAGTTCAGAAAATCCTTTAGTTCTTGAATTAAACATTACTTCATCTACTGATTTTCCTTTTTCACGTGGTCCAAAAATAATACCAGTTAAATTAGAATTATTACTTGTTGCTTCTGCACATGAGATAGTTATATATGTTGGATATATAGCTTTAAGTAAATCTTTATTAAAATCTATACCTTCTACTGTAAATCCTTGTTTTTTACAATTTTCAATTACATTATCAAAATTCTTTAATATTTGATCTAATTCATCATCCATAGTATCTTTATAGTTATCTCTATCTATAATATCTTTTATATAAAATAACTTCTTACTTTTAATGTTACCATTAATATTTTCACTATATTTAATATCTTCATTTGGTAAAGATGTCATATCAAGTTCATCTTTTCCTTTTAATGCATCAATAACATATCCAACATCTTTTACACATCTAGTAAAACATCCAACATGATCCATACTAGATGCAAATGGAAATAATCCAAATCTACTAATTCTACCATAAGTTGGTTTATAACCAACAACTCCTCCATATGCTGCAGGTTTTCTTATGGAATCTCCTGTATCACTTCCTATTGAAAATGGTACTATACCTAAAGCTACACATGCACAAGAACCAGCAGATGATCCACCAATCAAACGTTTAGGATTCCATGGATTTCTAACAATTCCAGTATTTGCAGTTGTTCCTGTACCACCCATTGCAAGTTCATCAAGTACTGTTTTACCTATCATTAAAGCACCGTTTTCTTTTAATTTTTTAACAACTGTTGCATCAAAGAATGGTACATAATCTTTTAATATATTTGAAGATGCAGTTGATAATATATTTTTTGTTGAAAAATTATCTTTTATTGCATAAGGTATTCCTTTTAATGGATTATCACTAACGTTATCTAAATTTTTAAGTTGTTCTAATACTTCTTTTTCAGTTATTGTAACAAAGGAATTATATTTTTCTTGATATTTATTAGCTCTATCTAAACTTAGTTTTACAAGTTCATCACTAGTTGTTTTACCACTTTTTAAAGCCTCTTGTATTTCTTCTAAACTTTTATCTAAATATATCATTATTCCACCACCTTTGGTACTTTAATTTCTCTATTTTTAACATCCTTAGAATTAGATAAAGCATCTTCATAATTAATAGTTCTAGTTATATCATCATCCCTATATTGTGCATAATCCATTTCAAATGGGAATGTCATAGGAGTAATTTTATCAATTCCTTCTAAGTTAGCTACTAACTTCATTTGTTCTTCAATTACATCAAATTCTTTTAGTAATGTTTCGTATTCACTATCTTCCATATCAAACATTAATTTGTTTGCATATTCTTTTAATTTTTGTTTTGTAATCATTTTATCACCTCTTAAAATTCACATGACTTTGGTGTTCTTGGATAAGGTATAACATCTCTTATATTGTCAACACCAGTTAAATATATTAATAATCTTTCAAATCCCATACCAAATCCTGAGTGAGTACAACCACCAAATTTTCTTAAGTTTAAATACCAATCAAAATCTTCTATTTTCATATTTAATTCATTCATTCTACCGATTAATTTTTCATAATTTTCTTCTCTTTGACTACCACCCATTAATTCACCTGATGATGGAACAAGAAGGTCAACTGCAGCAACTGTTTCGTTATCATCATTCATTTTCATATAGAAAGCTTTTATATCTTTTGGCCAATCCGTAATAAATACAGGTTTTTTAAAATGTTTTTCTGTTAAATATTTTTCATGTTCACGAGCTATATCACAACCATATTCTGGAGTAAATTCAAATTTTTCATTACTACTTTTTAATATATCTATTGCTTCTTTATGTGTTACTTTTGCAAATTTACTATTTATTAACGTATTTAATTTATCTATTAATCCTTTTTCAACAAAATTGTCTAAAAATTCTAATTCACATCTTGCATTTTCTATAACATAACTTACTATATATTTAAGCATATCTTCTTCAATATCCATTAAACCGTTTAAATCACAAAAGCATATTTCAGGTTCTATCATCCAAAATTCTGCTGCATGTGTTTTTGTATTTGAATTTTCTGCTCTAAATGTAGGACCAAATGTATATATTTTTTTGTAAGCATGTGCGAATGTTTCACCTTCTAATTGTCCAGTAACTGTAAGTCCAACTTTTCTACCAAAAAAGTCTTTATTATATTCTATTTTTCCATCTTCATCTCTTGGTATATTGTCTAAATCAAATGTTGTTATCTTAAACATTTCTCCTGCACCTTCTCCATCATTTGCAGTTATTAATGGTGTTTGTACATAAACATATCCTCTATCTTGAAAATATTTATGTATTGCATATGAAGCAATGCTTCTTATTTTGAATATTGCATTAAATAGATTAGTTCTTGGTCTTAGATATGCAACTTCTCTTAAAAATTCTCTTGTATGCCTTTTAGGTTGTATTGGATAATCTAGTGGACAATCACCTTCTAATTTAATTTTTGATATCTTTATTTCAAAATCTTGATTCTTATTTGGTGATTGAACAAGTACTCCATATGCACTTATCGCACTACCAATATGTAATTTAGATATACTATCAAAATCTTCTAGTTTATTATCATAAAATAGCTGTATAGATTTAAAATATGTACCATCATTAAAATCTATAAAACCAAATTCTTTTTGCTTTCTATGATTTCTTATCCATCCTTGAATACATATCTCCTTATTTAAATATAATTCATAATTTTCATAAATTTCTCTTAAATCTTTTACCATAATATTCTATCCTTTCTAAAATAAAAATCAGTTAATGAGTGAGGGGCGATAATTACGCGGTACCACCCTCTTTATCATTAACTGATATCTTTCTTTGATAACGGATCAATAATCCGGATTACTCTACTTTGTTTCAAATAATCACATCAGAGTTGTTATGTAAATAAAATTTGTATTAGTTTCCACATACCACTAACTTTCTGTAAGTCAAATATTTATTACACTTCTCATCTCTTGCTTTTAAATACAGTCCTATTATATCACTTATGATTTTAAAGTCAAGCATAATTATTTGATTTTTATAATTTTATAATATACTAGAGTCTGATAGTGTATAATCTAGTGTGTAAATTCAAAATACGCACTAGATTATTATTATACAAAAATGGAAGGGATGATATAA